>CANNMN010000051.1 GCA_947505885.1 Rickettsiales bacterium | reverse complement strand
TGCGTCTAGAAAATCGTGCATTTTATTCCTCGTTAGATTTTGCCCAGAGTTTGTCGAACTCTTTTAAAGCGATTTTTTTCTTCTCGATTGAAGGCTGAGTCAAAACGAAATCAATCGCCTTTTCTTCAAGAATAGAGCCGCGCAATTGCTGCACCGCTCCTTGGTTTTTTTGGTAATATTCGATCACTGCTTTTTCCTGATTAGGGAAGCGAGTAAGAATTTTACCGAACTCTTTATTAACGTCGTCATTGCTGACTTCGATTTTATTTTTTTGTGCAAGCTCAGACAGAATCATGCCGCAACGGATCATGCGCTCAGCAAGTTCGCGTTTCTTTTCTTTAGCTTTTTCCGCCTCTTTTTCAGTTTTGTATTTGGCCTGCTCTTCTTCAGTCCAAAGTTGAGTTACTTGCTCTTCGACCAAGCCGGCCGGTAAATCGAAATCGTGTTTTTTATTCAAGAAATCAAAAAATTCTTTTTTGAAGAAGGTGCGCGACATATCTTCGTAGCTGTTCGCGAGCTGGCCCTTTACCGCCTCAACTAACTTTTCTTTATTTTCCATTCCGAAATTAGTTTTGACGAATTCGTCAGTAACTTCTGGCATTTGTGCGGTAAGAACTTCATTGATCTTCACATCAAATTCCGCCGCTCTTCCTGAGAATTCCTCTTTGTGATATTCTTTCGGAAATTTCACTTTCACGCGGGCTTCTTCGCCAGCTTTTTTGCCAACTAACTGTTTTTCGAAATCATCAATAAAGCTATTGGTTCCAAGCTCGAGCTGTTGGCCTTTTGCAGCACCACCTTCGAATTCTTTTTTGTCCATTTTTCCGACGTAATCAATGTTTACTGAATCGCCTAATTTAGCTTTATAGCCAACATCTTGCTTGTCCCACTTGCGATAGAGTTTCAGCATTTTGTTGAGTGCTTCGTCAATGTCAGAAGTGGCAATTTCCGCCTCTCTTTTAGTGACTTTAATTTTGCTCAACTCAACTTCTGGAAGTTCTGGATAAAGCTCAAGAGTAGCCACGAACTCAATATCTTTGTCGATCTCAAAAAACTTAATGTCGATTTTTGGCGGCAAAGCGAGTTTGATTTTATTTTCTTCGACCAATTTTTTTAAAGTGTCGGAAATAATTTTATCGGCCTCGTCAGCCATTATTGATTTGCCGTATTTTTCTCTAATTATGTCGTGCGGCACTTGGCCTTTACGGAAACCTTTCAAAGAAAAAGTTTTGCCAACCTTGGCAACGTAATCATTGATTCGGCCATTAATCATCGCGTGAGGAATGGTGATTTGGTAATCTTTCTTTAGTTTTTTGTCGTAGGTATTTTTAATTGCTACTTCCATGGGCAAGCCTTGATTTACTTAAGTTGGGAGAATTGGAATTCTGTTGGATAACTGCTGTTGGCGGTGTTGAAAAAATATTTATTCATTGAGGCAAAATAGCAATTTCTTTTACCGCCTTGGCGATGTCTTTCTGCCGCATAAAATGCTCGCCGATTAAAAAACAATTGATCCCCGCTTGCTGCAACAAATCAATATCCAGCGCGTCTTTTATTCCGCTTTCTGAAATTAAAACGTAATCATTTGGAACCAGATCTGAGAGTAATAATGAAGTCTGCAAATCAACCTTCAGCGTCTTCAAATCGCGATTATTAATGCCGAGCAATTTACTTTTTAACTTCGACGCACGTTGCAATTCCACTTCATTGTGAACCTCGATCAACACAGACAGGCCGGCATCTAGCGCACATTGCTCAAGCTCAATTAACTTTGCGTCTTCAAGCATTGCCGCGATTAATAAAATGCAATCTGCGCCAAGCATTTTTGCTTCGTAAATTTGGTAAGTGTCGACAATAAAATCCTTTCGCAAAATCGGTAGATTTGTTAATGCTCGCACCTCCTCCAAATATTGATCTTTGCCCTGAAAATATTTCTCGTCTGTTAAAATCGAAAGACATGTTGCACCCGCCTCTATGTAAGCTTTAGCGATTTCAAGGTGATTAAAATCTTCGCGAATTATTCCGCAGGAAGGCGAGGCTTTTTTGATCTCGCAAATCAGCCCAATTTCACCACGCTCATCTTTATTTTTTAGCGCTGCAAAAAAATTCACAGCGGAATGTTCCGGTTTATTTTCGTCACATTTTATCCGCGCACAAATTTCTTGAACCGAAAGATCTTTCTTGCGATTTCTAACTTCGACGAGCTTGTACTGGTAAATCTCTTCGAGAATGTTTTTCATGTTTTGAGGAATTTTTAATTACAAATTTACAGCAATGTCTTTTTTTCCAAGAACTCGTTTGAGACGAAATCGTCAAGCCCCATGGATCCGCGAATTAACTGCGGAAAACACTTTCACGCCAAGTGATTTAATTTTACCACTTTTCGTAATCGAAGGCAAAAATAAGGAAGAAAACATTTCCACTTTGCCAGGAGTTTCTCGCCTCTCGATTGATTTGATTGTGAAAAAAGCCAAAGAGGCGCACAAGCTTGGTATTCCTGCTTTAATGATCTTTCCAATAACTGATCAGAAGCTCAAAAATCCAACCGGAACTGAAGCAACAAATTCAAAAAATTTAATCTGTCGCACGATTGCCGCAATTAAAAATGCCGTGCCAGAAATCGGCGTAATCTCTGACGTTGCACTCGATCCCTACACCTCTCACGGCCACGACGGAATCATAAATAAAAAAGGTGGAATCGAAAACGATGCAACAATCGAAATTCTCTGCGAACAAGCTTTGGTACAAGCCGCAGCGGGTTGCGACGTAATAGCTCCTTCCGACATGATGGATGGCAGAATAGGCGCAATTCGTGATGTTTTGGACGAAGGAAATTTCACTAATACGCTACTAATGTCCTACGCTGTCAAATACGCTTCGGCTTTTTACGGGCCTTTTCGCGACGCAGTTGGGTCAGCTTCAAATCTAAAAAAATCCTCAGGAGAAAAAGATAAAAAAACTTACCCAATGGATTTTCGCAACTCGGCCGAAGCAATGCGAGAAATCGCTTTAGACATTGATGAGGGCGCAGATTTAATAATTGTAAAACCCGGAATGCCTTACTTAGACATAGTCTCTCAGGCTGCCGAAAATTTTCCTCTCCCAATCATTTCTTACCAAGTCAGCGGAGAATACGCGATGCTAAAAACGGCCGCAGCTCAAGGCGCTTTTGACTTTGATCAAGTTTTTTTCGAGAGCTTAATGTCATTTAAAAGAGCCGGCGCTTCGGCAATTATTTCTTACGGCGCGATTGAAGCGGCGAAAAGAAAATAATAAAAAACCGTCTTGTGGAAAAGTTTTTGTTTTTTGCAGAGCCGCGATCCCATTGATCTACAGAACATCTTTTTTTCAAAAAATGAATTATTCGAATTTTTTAAATCCCAAATTTGGCCTGACTTTCGAAGATCTTTACGAGCGTGAAGGCTTGGTAAAATTGGATCAAAAATTTGCAGAATTCTTAAGTGGCGAAAATGATTTAATCCAAAAAGCCCGACTTCTCGAAGATTTTCTTGTCGATCTTTTTGGCGTAAAAAAAGAAAACGATCTTCTTAAAAAAGAGCACGAGGATTTACAAAAAGTTTCCATAGCCCGACGCGAATTTGTGCAAAGATTTGTTTCGAAAAAATTCCAAGATGCACCGAAAGAGCTAGATGGATCAAGACTTCTTCAAGATCTAAAAATTTCCTACCAAGATCTCACCGACCTCGAAAAACAACTCGCGACAAAAATTTTATCAGAAGAAAATTTAGAAATTCTTATCAACTACGCACGCTTTGCTCTTTACTCGAAAGAGGGTCAAAAACTTCACCGACGCGGCGCGCTTTTTATTCTTCCGCAAAAAACTGATCCACAAAATCTGATTTCTTCCTACCAAGAAAAAACAAATCGGAAAGGATTTGATTTAACTGACAATGGCTTTGAACTCAATCGCACTCTAGCTGAAGCCCATTACTGCATTTTCTGTCATAAACAAAAAAAAGATTCTTGCCGCACTGGAATTCACGAAAAAGAATCTGACAAAATAAAAATCGATTCGCTTGGGGTTGAACTTCACGGCTGTCCGCTCGACCAAAAAATTTCGGAAATGAATTTGTTGAAGTCGGAAGGTTTTTCACTTGCCGCTCTCGCCGTTGCAATAATTGACAACCCAATGATTGCAGGCACTGGACACCGCATTTGTAACGATTGCATGAAGTCCTGTATTTACCAAAAACAAGAGCCGGTAGAGATCCCGCAAATTGAAACGCGTACCTTAAAAGATGTTCTTGCCTTGCCTTACGGCTTCGAAATTTATTCGCTGCTAACGCGCTGGAATCCGCTCGGAGAGAAAAAATTACCGGAAAAAAATTCTGGCAAAAAAGTTTTAATTTGCGGTCTAGGGCCAGCAGGATACACACTCGCGCATTATTTACTAAATGACGGTCACGAAATTGTTGCGATCGACGGATTAAAAATTGAACCGCTAAATCCAGAAATTTCTGGGATCGATGCCGATGGAAATCGCACAAAATTTAAACCAATAAAATATCTCGACGAAATTTATGAATCGCTTGGGAATCGTTTAATTCAAGGCTTTGGCGGCGTTGCCGAATACGGAATAACGGTGCGTTGGGATAAAAATTATTTAAAAATTATTCGCCTACTTCTGGAGCGTCGAAAAAATTTCCGCATGTTTGGTGGCATTCGTTTTGGCTCTTCAATAACCGACAAAATTGCTTTTGAAACTTACGGCTTTGATCACGTTGCACTCTGTATTGGCGCGGGTCGCCCTAATATTATTAATCTCAAAAATAACTTTGCCAAAGGCATTAAATCTGCTTCAGATTTTTTAATGTCGCTGCAACTTTCTGGCGCGTTCAAAGAGGAGCTATTCACCAATTTACAAATCAGAATGCCGATTGTTGTAATCGGTGGAGGCCTTACAGCAACTGACACCGCCTGCGAAGCGCAAGCTTATTACTTTACGCAAATCAAAAAATTTTCTGACAAATTTTACAAAATTGGCAAAGAAAAAATCTGGCCACTGCTCAATGAAGAAGAAAAAGAAATCGCTGAAGAATTTTTAAATCAGAAAAATTTTCCGCCCGTTAAAATTCTTTACCGCAAAAAAATTCAAGACTCTCCGGCTTACAGGCTCAACCATCCCGAACTTGCGAAAGCTTTTGAGGAGGGAATTGAATTCATTGAAAATATTACGCCACTTGAAGCGGAGCTCGACAAATTTGGTCACGTAAAAAATCTCAAATGTGCGAATGGAAAATCATTTGAGTGTAAAACAATTTTAATTGCCGCAGGCACAAATCCGAATCTTTCACCAGCACTTGAAGATGGCTTGGATTTTGAAATTGATGGAAAATATTTTGCTGAAATTGATGAGAATCATAAACATTACCCAATCACACACAGCGCACGTCCGAAAGAGTTTAGCGTTATTACAAAAATTGATGACGAAACAAAAAAAGCCGTCAGTTTTTTTGGTGATTCACATCCAAATTTTGAAGGAAATGTAGTGAAGGCAATGGCGAGTGCGAAGATTGGGCACGCAGAAATTACTCGGGTTTTAAAACTTGTTACTTTTCGACAGGCTCAACGCGACTACAAAGAGGATTTTTTGGTTAGAATTGAGAAAGTTGAGATGCTATCGGACAACGTGTTTGAAGTCTTTGTGAAGGCTAAGCTTTTGGCTAATCAGACTGAGATTGGTCACATTTTTCGACTACAAAATTACCACGCGCTCGCGCCAAAAATTGCCAATCAATTAATGGCAATGGAAGGAATTCCGGTAACTGCTTTATCGGCTGATCGCGAGGAAGGAATCATTAGCGGAATAGTTGTCGATACTGGCGGATCTGCGCATTTGATTAAAAATTTTAAAGCTGGCGATCCCTGTATTTTTATGGGCCCAAGTGGCAAGCCAACAGAAATTGCAAAGAATGAAACTGTAGTTTTCGTTGGTGGAGGGCGCGGAAATCAACCCTTAACCACATTGGCCGAAGCCTTTAGCGCCAATGGCTGTCGAGTAATCTTTTTTGCCGGATACCGCAAAAATTCTTTTGTAATCCGTGAAGACAAAATGAAAAAATCCTGCGCTGAATTAATAATTTCAGTTAGCGACGAAACAGCTGCAGCTAATCGCTTTCAAGGCTCGGTGATTAATTCAGTAAAAGATTATTTCGAAAAATCTCCAACAAAAATTGATCGAATTTTCACCATTGGCAGCGATACAATGATGCATGAACTCGCCAAATTACGTCACGAAAATTCTACCTTGGCTGCCGCGCCAGTCGCAATTACAAGCCTGAACTCACCAATGCAATGCATGTTAAAAGGCGTGTGCTCACAATGTTTGCAAAAAAGAAAGAATGATGCGGGAGAGTGGGAATATTTTTACTCATGCGGACAACAAGATCAGGCAATGGACAATCTAGATTTCGGTCATCTTAGTATTCGCTGTGAGCAAAATTCCTTGTCGGAAAAATTGTCAAAAATGTGGATTAGGTTTTTAGAAAAATCGATTTAACTCCATGCCTCGCAACTGTGCGAGTTAAAAAGCTCAAAGAGGTCGCTAAAACAAATCATCAATAATTTTCCTCATCCCAATCTGAAGCCACTGTGTGCGGCGGTAGAACATTTCATTATTTGTATCGTAACCAGCGAAAGTTGGCTGACTGCCCGTGAGAATATGAAAAGACAAATTGGAAGATTTAATGAATCTAAAGCCAACTTGGTAGGAACGAAAAAATCCCGGTGAATCGCGCGGCGAGTTTGGCGTTCCGTTGTAACTCTCGGCAATAAATCTGACCTGGTCTGAAGTAAGTGCTACGTCGAATGCAACGCCAAGATGCAGTCGTGTAAAGTTCGATTTTTGGTCAATATTATGAGAAGATTTCACGCCGGAATTTACGTGAACAACCAGATCTCCATCCAAAAATTTACTAGTCGCAACACCCAGCGCATAGGTGTTTGTCGCCGAATCAAAATATTGATCTCGACCATGTTTGTCGACGTAACCAGCCTCAAGTGCAATGCTTGGGATCGCTAAATTTTTTGACTTAAAAACCATCGTCTTGGCCTGAAAAATCGGGTTAGACAAGGCGACATTGCTGTTGTGAAAATTATAGCCAACAAGGCCGCCGAGAGTGAGTTCAAGATTTTTTGTAATGCCATAAGAACTGCCCAAATATCCACCAGCTAAATTTCCTAATTCTTGATTTTGTTTTTGCGGCACGTGCCAATATTCAGAATAGGTCTCAAGCGACATTTGGTTTAAATCAACTATTCCGGCATCGTCCGTAACGAATGGCAGCGCGGCTAGAGAAGTTTCGGAACTAATTACAAAAAATAAGAAAATAAAAAATTTTCGCAGAGTTACTCCATTACCTTAACAACAAACTCTCGCAATCTATTCAGCTCTTCGATGCTCTTTCCTTTCACGAAATATTCAGATGCACCCAAGCGCATAGCTTCTTCTTTTACTTTTGAATCTTCATTTGCACTTAGAACCGCAACCGGAATTTTTGCTTCGATCTTGGCAAGAATTTGTAAGCCAGAAATGTCGTGAATCGCCAAATCAAGCAGCACCAAGCCGATTTCACTTTGCTCAATTTTTAAAACTTTTTCTCCAGAAAAAAACTTCAATGCATCACGACCATTGTCGAGAATAATAACTTTATAACCGAAATCTAAAAGTTCGTTCTCGATTATTTTAGAAAATAATGTTGCCTGAAATTTTTCATCTTCGATCAAAAGAACGTAACGTTTTGAAGTCATGCTATAAGATTTTTAGAATAAAAAGAACGAGTGACGACCAAATTCCAATATTGGCAATGATCACCAACCTCAACACCCAGCTTAATTTAGGATTATTGTGCAGAGAATCTGCAAATCTACCTCGCAACATTTTTCCGACTTGCAACCACTTGAAGCGATTATCGTAAATTTTTTCCAATTCCTGCTTAGCCAATTTTTTTTCGTCTTGCTGCATGGTTTAAAATTTATTGTTCGAATCCAAAAAACACTTGGCTGCGAGGCCAGATAAAATTTTTTCTTCGAGAGAATTTTTAAGTTTATTTTTTGACAAATCTGTCTTGGCCAAATCTAAATCAACCGTGAAGGCATAAACCTCAGTAGCAATTTTAATTAGGATCTCTTTGTCAAATTGATCACCGTAAACTCTAAAAGCCTAACTCATTGCCTCGGTCAATTGTTGACGACCTCTCTCGTCAAAAGG
>CANNMN010000050.1 GCA_947505885.1 Rickettsiales bacterium | reverse complement strand
CGCGAAGGCGGGGATTACGAACTGGAGATTTTTATGCTAACTCAAAATTGCTTTTGAGATTATTTTTTTAATTTGTTCGGCGGAAGATTTTCGAGTTAGAATTTTGTTTATTCCTTCGCACAAATCGAGTTTTACTTTCAACTTTTTACCCAGCGCAACAATGGCGGCAGCGGATGAAATGCCTTCGTAAGTTTTATCAACTTCTCTTTCTTTTTCTTGCGCGAGCAAAACTCCGAGTGAGTTATTGCGCGATTTTTGTGAAGAGCAGGTAAGAAAAATATCGCCGAATCCTGCTGCATTTACGACGTCAGTTGAGGCTTTAATTTTCTTGCAGAGCAACTGAATTTCAGAGATTCCTTTCATAACCAAAGCGGCTTTGGCATTGATGCCAAGATCAAGTCCATCGACTATTCCGCAGCCAATCGCCATTACATTTTTAACAACGCCACAAATTTCAACAGTGCGCGGGTCCTTGAAATAAAAGGCTTGGAAGTGATTATTGTTAAGAAGATTAATTACCGCAGAGGCTAATTTTTTATTTTTCGTCGCAATCGTTGTAATACTTGGAACTTCATTTGCCACTTCAGCAGCAAAATTTGGGCCAGACAAAACCGCATAATTTTTGCATTTAGTAATTTTTTCAAATGAGTCGCTTAAAAGATTATTAGTCTTGGGCTCAAGACCTTTTGAACAAATTACAAAAATACAATTTTTCTTAAATTTTGTCTGCGCAATTTCCTGAAAAATTTTCGTACTAATCTTACTGGGCGTAACAATAAAAACAAAATCAGCATCGGTAACAAAGTTACTAACTGCGAAAATTTTTTGGCTTAATTTTATGCCCGGCAAAAATTGCTCGTTGCTACTTTCGTGATTAATTTCGTCGAGAATTTTGCTTTTATTCGCATTCAAAAAAACTTCGTTGAAATTTTTAGCGAGAAGATTTGCAAGTGCAGTGCCCCAGGCTCCAGCGCCAATTACTAAAATTTTTTTCATTAAGATTTTTTTTCGATTAAAACCACAGCGCTTGCGAACGACTCTTCGTCGGTAAGAGAAAGATGAACAGAAAAATCTTCGCAATGAAAATGTTTTTTTACGAACTCTTCTTTGTTATTTAGGATTTTAATTTGTGGCTTTCCAAAATCGTCATTGCCGATTTCTATGTCAGAAAAATTAATTCCACGACCAAGACCGAGCCCGAGAGCCTTAGAAAAAGCCTCTTTTGCGGCAAATCTTTTTGCTAAGAAAATTTCTGACGAGAATTTTTTCTGACTCGCCAAAATTTCATTTTTTGTAAAAACTTTCTGTAAAAATTTTTGCTTAAATTGAGTTTCTAACTCTTGAATTCTTCTTACTGAGACAAGATCAATTCCAACTCCAAGAATCATCGTGAAAAAAATTGCATGTTTGGGTGGTGTTTTTAGATAAAGTACCAAGCTCTCAAAACGTTACCGCAAATTCAAATGCTTTCTGAAAAAAATATTGTCGTAACTATAGGAAATTATGGCGCGGTTATTGCTTTGCACTCGGGTGGAAAAATAGAAAGCAAAGCTTTTATTGCTGAATTTGATGACAATGCCAGAGCTCAAATCGCTGGAATTTGCTTAGCTCATAAAACAACTCCAATTTACGTACTGCTCGATACGATCGACCAAAGCTATAAGAAAAAAATCTATCCCTCAATTAGAAAATCTGATTTAACACGCATTGTTAAGCGTGATTTAGCAACTGATGGAGACGCTGTTAGTCTAAAGGGCTACATGATCCTGAATAAAAAAAAGTCGAGCGGCAATAAGCAGGTTGGCGGTAATCGCTGGGAATGTCTTTTTATCTCCTCATCCGATTCTGATCTAATCAATAAATGGGTCGATTATTTAGTGGAATTGCCGAATCACTTGGTCGGTATTTACATGTCGCCAGTTGAAACTTTTGGACTATTCCAATCTTTACAAAACAACATTAAAACTCAGTCAAAAACCAAAAATAAACATAATGAGCTTTACTGTATTATTTTGCAAAATCAGGTCAGTGGAATCAGGCAGATTGTGTTCTCAGAGCAAGGAATCGTCTTTACTCGCGTAGTAAATTACGATTTTGATCAGGCAGATTTTTTAGAAAAATATGAGCATGATATTTATAGCACTTTCGAATATCTAAAAAGAATTTTTCCGAATTTAATGATATCTGAACTCGATATTGTTAATATTTTTTCAGACAAAGTTTTATTGATCCTAGAAAAGCTCAGCAACACAGAGTTAAATTTTGTTAACTACACACCAAATACTGCTGCAGCAAAAATTGGGGTTGCATCAGCCGTCGATACTGACAGCAACTTTTGCGACTTCTTAATTTCAAAAGTTTTTTCTAAGGGGAAGAAAATTCTAAGATTCACTACGCCAAAAATTTTGGTGTTGGAGAAATTTTTCTTAACCATCAAGGCATCTTACTATCTAAACCTGATTCTGGTTGTTTTGATAATAGCGACCGGGGTTGTAACCCTACTCTCTCAAGATAAAATATCTCAATTAGTTGATGCCGCTGAAACTGAGCGTTATTCAGTCAATCAAGAATTAGCGAAGTTAAAAAAATTAGCATTTGAAGGTGCAACAATTTCCAGCGAAGATAAGATTGTGGCCGCTGAAAGAGTTATCGACTTTGGTAAAATAGATGAGGTTTTAAACATAAAAGATAACAACTTTATCAGCTATTACACCAGGCTAAAATTTTTAAAAGAAAGCGGCGTAAAGATTGGTTCATTTTCCTATAACATCACTGGCTTCAGCAGCAAATCGCCTTCGATAAATCAGAATTACCAGATAGCCTTCTCTGGAAAGCTTTCCAATAGTGCTGGGGATATTGATGATTTATTTCGTAAATTTGACGCACTAACCAAATCAATAAAAAAGGCATTTGTGCCTGATCAAGTAAAGTATGAGGAGCTACCTCGCACCTTAGATTTTAACACTAAATATCTCACATACCCGGTAAGCTTTACAATTACTAGTGGACCTTCGAATTCCCCTTCTCCTCAATGAAAGTTCAAATTCTAAAAAAACGAATAATTAAAAACTTTTCGATTGCGGGAGGTTTTGTGATGATTTTTGCTTCAACATTCTACCTTTATTACAGCAAAAAAAGCGGCGTCGACAGCAAGGTTTTAGCAATCAATCAAGAGACCTCGCAATTCAACATTGAACTCGCAGATCTTCAGAGCAAAACAGCAGAGATAAGAAAATACAGAGATCTTTGGCAAAACATTTCTGCAAATAAAAAAAATACTGACGGTATCAAAATTGATGAAATAAATGTAAAACTTACTTCCATTGCAACTAAGTACATGATCAGCAGCCCAACGATCAAACTAAGTTTACCAGAGGTGGTAAAAGGAGGAATATTCGACCGCAAAACAGTCAATGTAATGATGACAACTGCGAGCATAAATTTTGTCGCAGTCAATGATGTAAAAGCGGTGATGTTTGCTAATGAATTTCTTAATTCTATCAAAGGGTATCCAGTAGTTACCTCATTTAACCTTTCCAAAAGCGGGGAATATACTCGTCAGGAATTACTCGATCTTAGCACCGGTAAATCATCAGGAGTGGTGAACGGTAAAATCGATTTCTCTTGGTACGTTTACAAAGATTTAGAAAATAAAACAGATGAGACCAAAGCTCCTAACGCAGGAACCAAAACAGAGGGCCAAGATGCGCAAAAACCAGCTAATTAGAGCGATATCTAGCGTCTTAATTTCGGTTCTATTTTGTAGCTACTCCGTAGCGCAAGAAGTCAGCAACTTTTCTGAAAAGAATCTACCGAATGAATCTTCGCAAAAAAACGAAGTTTTGCCAAAAGTTTCTGTTGAAGATGCGCCTATTAAAACTCTTGAGGTTAATAAATCGACATTACTTTCTGATGCAAAAGAGTCGATCAACACTCTTCTCCTCAATAACGACAAAACTATCTCGCTGATGTTTGACGACGAAGAAAATAATAATGCCGAACGAGCACTCGATTCATTTAAAAATAATCAAGAATTTGTTCCTGAAGAAAGCGAAGAAGAGAGATTGGTCAATGCCAAAAAGAGAGGAGAAGAAAATCAAAAAGCTCAGGAAAATGAAATAGCCGAAAATGAAAAATCCTTTATTTATTTAGCTTCAATAATTTACTTCACCGCTAAAGATTGGGCGGTTTGGGTTAATGATCAAAAAATTACCTACGAGTCAAACAATCCAGAAAAAGAGCTCTACCTGGCTTCAGTAACAAATAATTCAGTTAAGCTCATGTGGAAAATAAGTCTGAGTAAGTGGAAAATATTATCCGGCCAGAAAGTTGATGCCCAACCACCAAACCTAAATGCCAATAACCAAGTCGAAATCGAGTTCGAACTACATCCGAACCAAACATTTTCTCTTAAGGCCGGTAAAGTAGCTGAGGGACGTGCAGTCTCAACATTGCTTAAACCTAAAAGCTCAGATAATAAGGAGAAGCCAGCAACTCCGTAGAAATCCAGACTCATTCCAATTGCTTCTCTAGTTCTTAACGCCTCTAGATAAATTACAAAGATCTAATCTAAAACTTAATTCAAGCTAAGACCTAAATTAATTAACAGAATAATCGCCACAACTAAGCTAGAGTAGAGAGCGGCAATAAAGCGCTGATTATGCAAAGAAAAAACCTTAGCTTTTTTTATTTCAGTTGAGCCCTCGCCTACTAACTTTTCACCTTCAATGTCAGTTTTTTTACAAAAAATTTTTTGCAAAATTAATTTCTCAATTACAAAAACCCAAAATAAATAAATTACGATTGGCAGCAATGCTGGCCAAAGCTTCAAAAGCAGTTTGAACATTTCAAAAATCAAAATTTAAAGTTAGAAACATGTTAATTTTCCCCGCAATCGATCTCAAGTCTAGTCAGTGCGTTCGTCTCTTCAAAGGAGATATGAATCAAGCAACAATATTTAATAATAATCCTGCTGCGCAAGCAAAAGAGTTTGAAGATCTTGGCTTCAAATTTTTGCACGTAATTGATTTGGATGGAGCAATTTCTGGAACTTCAGTCAATGAAAATTCAGTAAAAGAAATTTTAAAAAATATAAAAATTCCCATCCAGCTTGGCGGAGGAATTCGCTCAATTGAGACAATTGCAAAATGGTTAGAACTTGGCGTAAATCGCGTAATTCTTGGTACAATTGCTGCAAAAAATCCCGAGCTGGTCAAAGAGGCCTGTAGAAAATTTCCTGAAAAAATTGTCATTGGAATTGATGCAAAAGATGGATTCGTCGCCACTGAAGGCTGGGTTAATAGCTCGGAAATTTTTGTTATCGAACTCGCTAAGCGTTACGCAAATTGTGGTGCCGCAGCAATTATTTACACCGACATCGAGCGCGACGGAACCTTGTCTGGAGCTGATATCGATGGAACAAGAATTCTTGCACAGAATCTAAAAATTCCGGTAATTGCCTCAGGTGGAATATCTAATCTTGAAGATATTTTAAAAATTAAAGCTCTCGAAAAAAATGGCGTAGTCGGCGCCATCGTTGGTCGTGCGCTCTACGACAAAAAAATTCTTGCTCAGGATTTGGTCAATTTGATTTAAGTTTTTCTCACTTATTAATCCCTCACTATTCTTGCCGCATTACTAATTAAATTAGTAACTAGAAGCCTTTCAGACATAAGAATGTTCATGCCATAATCTCTGATTTGGCAAGCTCTTAAACCTTAGAAAGTTTTAGATTTAAAAATTTCTGTATCCGCACCTGAGCGAGAATTGATTGAAAAAAGAAATAAAACCGAGCGCCAATTTAATTAATCACAAGAAGCGCAACTTTACCAATCAGCAACACAGCATCTAACCCTACAGCAATAGGGGTCACAGCAATTTTTCCGACATTTTTTACTAAGTTAGAATCTCGGTAATAAATCGTGATTATTTGCGTAGTATTTGATCTGTTCAACCCATCGCCCAAATATTTCGCAGCATACCTTCTTCCAGAAAGATTAATGTAGACCAAAAGATCTCCTTTCGCATTAGGCCTAACTCCTAGACGCTCTAAGGCTTGTAATTCTTCTGCTGAAAGCAAACTTGATGGCCCACCCATTACCAAATCACCTTTCACTTCATTTCCCGAGCTTAGCTTGAGGTAACTTTGGTCTGGTTTAATAGTCAGAGCGTTACTTCTTCCCGAGGACAAAATCACTTTCAACACTCCCGAATTATCAGCGAAAATGTAGTGATATTTTTCACCGACTAACACGACATACCTACCATCTGATCCAACAAAAAATTGAGTAATTTTTTCTTCATAACTCTTGTCTCCCCACAGCGCCTGAGTAACGCAAGAGCTCTGCACAAACAAAACTAGAACCAGAAATAAGTGAGTAATTTTCATTTAGAGCTGAGGTAAAATTTCCTGCCTAATATCGCGCAACTCCTCATCGCTCAAGGGCACAAGGCCACTATTCAACAAGTAACCCTTACGACCCAGAGTCTCTTCGCTAATAATTTCTCGCACAAAATCACGCATTGGCGCGACTAAATTTAAATGCTCTTTTTTGAAATAAACGAAAAGCGGACGGGAAAGTTTGTACTGTCTCGAAGCAATAGTTTTGTAGCTCGGCAAGGTTCCAGCAATCGCAATCGCCTGAATAGTTTTTTGATTTTCGATCAAAAAATTAAATCCAAAAATTCCAAAAGCGTCCTGGTCACTCTTCAGATTTTCAATAATTACGCGATCATTTTCGCCCGACTCAATAAACTTTCCGTCCTTACGAAAAGCTCGACACTGCTTCTTGCGCGATTCGTAATCTGGATAGTTTTCGACGAATTCTTTTTTACGAAAACAAACTTCTTCCAAAATAATGTCAGCGAAAACTTCGCGGGTTCCCGAGGTTAGAGGCGGGCCGTAAACGAGAATTTTTATTTTCGGCAAAGTTGGGTCGATTTGGTTCCAAGTTTCGTAAAAATTATTCACTAATTTTTTGCTTTTTTTACCACCAACTATCTCTGGAACTTTCTCCGCTAAGGCTAAGAAAATTTGCTCCTGCGTGAGCTGCATTTTTTGATTTTTAATGAAGTTGCCAAAAACAATTCCGTCGTAACCAATTTTGATTTCAACCACCTGTTTTGCGCCACTGTGACTGCAATTTTCCTCCTCCTCTTCTTTGATCGGGCGCGAAGCATTAATAAAATCAGGAAATTCTAAACCGACCCCTTCACAAAAAATTCTAAATCCATTAGTAGTTCCGGTTGATTCAACAAATGGCGTTGGAGTTTTGATATTTTTTAAATCTTGCACCCGAGCAAACTCTTCCGAAACCGCAGCAAGAAAGGGTGAAATCGTTGACGAACCAACAATGTGAAGTGGACGTTCTTTCGACCATGCAGAGGCGATGCTATTTTGTGTCGTAAGAAAAACTAAAAAAATTGTGCCAAGAAATTTGTGAAGCATGTGTTTGTTAATCTTGATTATTCAGCCGGTCGAGCAAAGTCGACACCTCTAGAAAATTGGTTAGCAGAAATTGTAAGTGTTTCTAATGAAGAATTTTGGCCGAACCAATTTGTCGAACTTTTACAGAAATGATGAATAAAAATTGGGTAAAAATTAAGAAAAAATCTCCTTCAATTTAATCATTTCTACGCAAGCATTTGCCGCGAATCCTCCCTTATCTTTCTTTGCGGGATCTGCGCGCTCCAAGGCTTGCTGCTCATTTTCGACGGTAAGAATTCCGTTGGCAATTGGCAATTTTGCTTTTATTGCAATGTCGTTCAAACCACGCGCGCTCTCGCCGGCGACAATGTCGTAATGCGAAGTTTCACCGCGAATTACGCAACCAAGTGCAATATAGCCGACGTATTTTTTACTCTCTTTTACGAAAGCGATTACCGCAGGAATTTCTAGAGCTCCCGGCACTGTAATAACTTCAAACTCATAACCAAGTTCAGTGATTTTTTTTGTTGCGCCGGCAAGTAAAAGCGCGGAAATATTTTGATAGAAAGTTGCCTGGATGATTAGAATTTTTTTCATTTTCTTAAAAAATTAAAACTTGTTGAGCCGTATTTTCTGGTCTCGAGTAAAGTTAAAGGCAAAAAACTTTCCGGCTCTTTTCCTGATTTCATTTCAACAACGAGAAGAGTTTTTTCGTGAATAAAATTTTTCTCGAGAAGATTTTTAATAATTGGCAGAGAATCTTCGGAATAAGGTGGATCAAGAAAAATAAGATCGAACTCATTTTT
>CANNMN010000049.1 GCA_947505885.1 Rickettsiales bacterium | reverse complement strand
TAACGCGCCCTAAAGTTTTAACAATTTTCATCCGCAAACGATTCACGCGTGAACGAATAATATTCTTGTCTATTCTCCCCCTTGCTGGGTCGATTACTCCGTAAATGAAGGCTAAATAACTTCTTTGAATCCTGTGCGCTTTGAGTGCGTCAGTAAGAATTCCGTGGGTAAAATCATTTTTTGCAACCAGCATCAGCCCACTCGTGTCCTTGTCCAAGCGGTGCACAATACCTGGGCGCATTTCACCGTTAATCGAAGAAAGCTTGCCCGCGTGAGTGAATAAAAGTCCGTTGACTAGAGTATTGTCTGCATTGCCCGATCCCGGATGAACAGTGAGCCCGGCCGGCTTGTTAATCACCAGTAAATCGTCATCTTCGTAGACGAGTTCAAAGGCAATATCCTTCGCTTGTAAGTGAGAAGGTCGCGCTTCGGGAAGTGTAACGTAAAAAATTTGCCCGAGAAATTTCGTGTCGCGAGAGCCTTTAACTGGCTGTTTCGTGTCGTCACAAACTGCTCCTCGCTCAATCAACATTTTAACTTTGCTGCGCGTTACTTCCGGTTTTACTTCCGAAAAATGATTGGTAAGAAATTTATCGAGACGAATTCCGACCTCGCCTTCTGTGACTTCAAATTTGAACTTTTCCATTACTTCGACCCTTGATTCTGTTGGTTAAAATCTAATTTTGAGCACCGTGCTCAAAATTCCCAAATGGGGCTATTTTACCCGATTCTTTTCGTCAACCAAAACGACTTTTGGCTGAAATTTTTTTGCTTCTTCTTCACTCATTGAAGCGTAAGAAATAATAATTACTGGATCACCAGCCTGCACCAATCGTGCCGCCGCACCGTTTACCTGAATCGCTCCTGAGCCAGCTTTGGCCGGAATTGCGTAAGTCGTAAAGCGCTCACCGTTATTAATGTTGAGCACGTCAACTTTCTCGTGAATTAAAATACCCGAAGCCGCAAGCAAGTCAGTGTCAATCGAGATCGAGCCTTCGTAGTTAAGGTCTGCCATTGTAACAGTAGCGCGGTGAATTTTTGCTTTGAGAAGAGTGAGTTGCATTACTTTAATTTTTTTAGTTGTTGTACGACATCAGGGTTTACAAGGGTTGAAACATCTCCGAGATCTTCTTCCCCTGCGATAATTTTTTTTAGAATACGACGCATTATTTTACCGGAGCGGGTTTTTGGCAAATCGGATACGAAGTAAATTTTTTCTGGACGCGCGATTGCCCCGATTTCTTTTACGATTATTTCTTTAATCTGATTAACAAGATCCTCATTGCTTTGAACCAAAGATAAAGACGAGAGAATAACAAAAGCGTAAATGCCCTCACCCTTAATTTCGTGAGGGACGCCGATTACTGCAGATTCAGAAACTTTTGCGTGAGAATTAATCGCATTTTCGATTTCAGCAGTGCCAAGACGGTGACCAGAAACTTTGATTACGTCGTCGGTGCGACCGATGATTCTGTAGAGATTATCTTCATTTTTAAACGCCCCATCGCCAGCAAAATAATTTCCGGGAAATTGCTCGTAGTAAGTTTTAAAAAATTTTTCTTTGTCGCCCCAAACGCCGCGAGCCATGCCCGGCCAGGGTTGGCGTAAACACAAATTTCCGACTTTATTTTTTTCGCTAACTTCTTTTCCGGCGTCGTCGAATAAAATTGGCACAATTCCTGGAAGCGGCAAACCCGCGCAAGCTGGCTTACTCTTTGTTACGCCAGCCAGTGAAGAAATTAAAATTCCGCCAGTTTCAGTTTGCCACCAGGTGTCAACAATTGAACATTTCTTGTTTCCAACTTTTTCGTAATACCACTGCCAAGCCTCTTCATTAATGGGCTCGCCGACTGTGCCTAAAGTTTTTAGTGACGATAAATTGTGACCTTCAACGAATGAATCGCCCTTCTGCATCAAGGCACGAATCGCGGTTGGCGCGGTGTAAAAAATATTTACTTTGTGCTTTTCGATCACCTCCCAAAAGCGTGCTGGTGTTGGGTAGGTAGGCACGCCCTCAAACATCAAAATCGTCGCACCGTTAAGTAGCGGGCCGTAAACTAAATAGCTGTGACCAGTAACCCAACCGATGTCGGCGCTGCAAAAAAAGATGTCATTTTCTTCGTACTGAAAAACATTTTTAAACGAATAGCCAACGTAAGTCATGTAGCCGCCAGTCGAGTGTAGAATACCTTTTGGCTTTCCTGTCGAGCCAGATGTGTAAAGAATGAAAAGCGGGTCTTCGGCGTCGCAGATTTCTGCTTTGTGTTGAGTTTGGTATTTTGCGATTTCGTCTTGCCACGTAATCATCGGTTGAGCCGCCGAATTTAGCGAAGTCGAAATTGAGTCGAAATCATTGGAAGATTCTGGCGCAAATGACGAGGCCGAACTTACAAGGTTTCGACTGCGCTCAACCGGCGGAAGGGGTAAGTTATTTTTAAAGACAATTACAGATTCAATCGAGTCGCACTCTGCAACTGCTTCTTTCGCGATTGCGAGCAATTCGATTTTTTTATCGCCGCGCGAAAGTGACTCGGCGGTAATTAAAATTTTTGCGCCAGAATCTTGAATTCTTCCCGCCAAAGATTTTGCCGAAAATCCCGCAAACACCACGCAATGAACCGCGCCAATTCTAGCACAAGCCAACATTGCGATAACGGCTTGCGGAATCATCGGCATGTAAATGCAAACACGATCTCCTTTCTTAACCCCGCGCGAAACCAATAAATTCGCGAATTGGCAAGTTTTTTCGTGCAATTCTTGGTAAGTTATTTTTTGACTTTCTTTGGCCGGATCATTCGCTTCCCAGATGATTGCGATCTTGTCTGCACTCTTCTCCAAATGACGATCGAGACAATTGTAAGCAATATTCGTCTTTCCATCCCTAAACCACTCAATCCGAGCTTGTGCCAAATCGCAATTCGACACTTTCGACCATTTTTTAAACCAGAAAAAATTCTTTGCGATCTCACCCCAGAATTTTTCTGGATCAGCCTTGGCAGCTTGATATTGCTGATCGTAATCAGCTTTGGATTTGATGTGAAACATAAGGTGCTTGCTAGTTTGATTTTTTCGCTGGTTGAGCTTAGTCGAAACCAAGAAAAGATTTGCGCCGAACTTTCTTGGTTTCGACCGCGCTCAACCGGTAAAAGTTTTTACAAAGATGATCGTAAAAACTTTCTCGCTAGCTCAAATAAATCGACAACTGCATCTCTAATTTTTGCGTCAAAACTAATATTTTTCTTCGCCCATTCTCCAACCCAAGGACGCGCCAATTCCCACATGTTGAGTTCAGGATCGAGCATTACCCCTACGCCTTCGACGACTAATAGAGTTTTTTGCAATAACAGTAAATCTGGGCGCGTTTCCATTTTATAGTCGCGAGTCATTACGATTAAATGTGTGAGCAATTTGGCGACAGAAATATCACGCACATTCGAATCAACGATTGTCTCGCCGATTTTACGGCAAGAGAGAGCAAGATCATCAAGATCGGTATTCTCAGGAACCATGCCGACGTCAATGTGGATCTGGGCTACGCGCTTGTAATCCTTGTGCAAAAATCCGATTAAAATTTCAGCAACGGCGATGCGAGTTTTTTTGTCGAGCTTGCCAACAATGCCAAAATCAACGACACCGATGTCGCCGTTTTTTAGCAAAAATAAATTGCCTGGATGCATGTCGGCGTGGAAAAATCCGTGGATGTAAACTTGGCTGAAGTAGCTAATTACAAGATGTTTGGCGATTTGTTTTTTGTCATGCGGAGAATTTTTAATCGCTTCGCTATTTGAAAAAGGAATGCCATCAAGCCACTCAAGAACTAAAATTTTCTCGCTCGAAAATTTCCAAAAAATTGTTGGAACGTAAAAACCTTTTACGTCTTTTAAATCTTCGCGAAGACGTGAGGCGTTAGCTGCTTCGTGCAATAAATCGATTTCACTTTTTGAAACTTGAGTGAGCAGATCAGCAATATCAGAAAAAATTCTTGGCAAAAATTTTGCGATAATTCTCAACGTAGCAATATCGCGAGCCATAATTTGTGCGATACGAGGGCGGAGTATTTTTACCGCAACATCTTCGCCAGTTTTTAATTTTGCTTTGTGAACTTGAGCAATTGAAGCAGATGCGACTGGCTTGAAATTAAATTCAGAAAAATCTTCGAGAAAGTCTTGTTCGAACTTAGCAGGAAAAGGTTTTAACGCATCTTGAAACGAGGAAAGTCTTCTTGCTAATTCTTTACCAACTAAATCTGGGCGAATAGACAATATCTGCCCAAGCTTTATAAATGAAGGTCCGGCACTGTTGAAGAAAAAATAAATCGCGCGATTTTTGTCAAAGAAAAAAATCGGCGCAGCGATTAGAAGTAAAAATACGAGACGGAAAAGATTAGCGATCGCAACCACTATTGCTGAGGAGTCGGATTTACCGGAACGCGTCCTGGGACAAGGTGAGAAGATGGATTTGGGGCGGCATTTGGGGCGGCATTTGTTGCACCAGTTTCGTGAAGATCGACTTTTATTTTGCTAAGATCGACATCAACTCCAGCCCAACCAAACAACTTATTTAGGAGTTGACCAATGATGTCCATTATATTTCCGGTAACTTCCTGAATCCTTGAGAATACTAGCTTTAGAGCGCTAGTTGCCTCTGGATTAAGACTTAAAATCACAGCTAATTCATCAATCGTAATGATGTTTAAAAGCAGCATCACTGTCGCCAAGGAAAAGGCAGTTGATGCAAAAATAATTACGGTGCGAAGAGTAAGGTAGGAAAGTATGCCGTGCATATTTAAAAATTTAAGTGCGGGAAGGCGCAGACTTTCAAAAATAACCCAATTAATTTCAATGTTTATGAAGGGAAATCTTTTCTGGCAGAAAAATTTTATCGGTGGCGAATGGCTCGATAAAAAAGAAAAAATCTCAGTTTTTAATCCAGCAAATCATAATTTGATTGGCACGGTCCCAAGTTGCGATGGCGAAGATGTAAAAAACGTAATCACTGTTGCAAAAAACGCTTTCGATAAATGGAAAAAATTAGCCGGAAAAGAGCGCGCGAAAATTCTTAAAAACTGGTACGAATTAATTTTAAAAAATCAGGAAGAGCTCGCAAAAATTTTAACTACAGAGCAAGGCAAGCCACTCGCCGAAGCACGCGGGGAAATTATTTACGGCGCAAATTTTGTGGAATGGTTTGCTGAAGAAGCAAAGCGAAATTATGGAGACACGATTCCAGCACCAAAACAAAATCAAAAAATTATTACACAACTTGAGCCAGTCGGCGTTGTCGTCGCAATCACGCCGTGGAATTTTCCTTCAGCAATGATTACGCGCAAAGCTGCAGCGGCAATGGCAGCGGGCTGCGCAGTAATTTTAAAACCTTCGGAACTTACGCCATTTTCAGCTTTGGCTTTGGCGGCTTTAGCGAAAGAAGCTGGAGTTCCCGACGGTGTTTTCAACGTGATTAATGGTGACCCACAAACAATCGGCGCAGAGTTTTGTCGAAATGAATTAGTCCGCAAAATCAGCTTCACTGGCTCAACTCGAGTTGGAAAATTGCTCAATGAACAATGCGCGAAAGATCTAAAACGCGTCTCGCTTGAACTCGGCGGCTCGGCGCCTTTCATCGTTTTTGCCGATGCTGATTTGGACAAGGCAATCAATGGATTAATGCACGCCAAATATCGCAATGGCGGCCAAGCATGCACCTGCGTGAATCGCATTTTTGTTGAAGAAAAAATTCACGATGAATTTGTCAAAAAACTTTTGCTGGAGATAAAAAAATTGAAAGTCGGCAATGGGCTTGAAGGCATGCCTAACATGGGTCCGATGATTTCTGTCGCGGCAGTAAAAAAGGTCGAACGTCTCGTTGAAGATGCGATCAAAAACGGCGCTAAATGTGAGATCGGCGGGAAAATAATAGAAAATCTTGGAAGCCAATTCTTCGCCCCAACTCTGCTCACAGAGGTTTCATCCGATATGCAAATTGCCCGCGAAGAAATTTTTGGTGCCGTTGCCGCAATCCAGAAATTCACAACTGAAGAAGAGGTGATTAAAAAATCTAACGACACAGATTATGGTCTCGGCTCTTACCTTTACACCTCTGATAATGCACGCATCTGGAGAATTTGCGACGCATTAGAATTTGGAATGGTCGCGGTTAATGACTGCAGCTTTGCGACCGAAGTCGCCCCCTTCGGCGGGATTAAAAATTCTGGCTTTGGCCGCGAAGGATCTCGACTAGGAATCCTAGAATTTTCACAAGTAAAAACTTTGCATTGGAGTTTTTAGATTTAGCCGGTTTGTGAAAAAAATTATTAATTTTTAACGCCCTAATGACTGCAAAACTTAAAATTTACCTCGCGCAAATTAATCCGATCGTTGGCGATTTGGACGGTAACGCGCAAAAGATTCTTCAGGAGTTTAAATTTGCGAATCAGTCTGGGTGCGACCTTGCGGTGTTTCCAGAAATGACAATTTGTGGATATCCCTGCGAAGATCTTTGGCACAAAAAAGATTTTGTGATTGAGTGTCAGGAAAGAATTTTGGAAATCACAAGAGAAACAAAAACCCATAAATGCGCGATTTTGCTGGGCTCTCCGGTCATTGATCTTGAAAGAAAAAAAGAAGTTATTCGCAATGCGGCTTTGTTAATTGAACAAGGCGAGGTAAAGAAAGTGATTCACAAAAAAACTTTACCGAATTTTGACGTATTCGATGAGGCCAGATATTTCGCGCCTTCGCAGTTTTTGTCTTCGATTGAATTTCGCGGCTTAACTTTAGCGATTTTGATCTGCGAAGATTTGTGGGATCCGCGAAATTTGTTTTTACTGCGTGAACAAATTTTCGATACAGCGATTGCGCTCAATGCCTCGCCTTACTCAAGTAAAAAACATGAATATCGCGAACTTACAGCAAAGAATTTAGGTCAAAATTTGATCTATGTTAATCAGGTTGGTGGCCAAGATTCTCTAGTCTTTGACGGCTCTTCATTCGCAATGAATTCACAAGGCGAAATCATTCTGCAAATGAAAGAATTTTTAGAAGATTCTGCCGTAATTGAAGTCACAAAATCCGGCGAAATTTCTACGAGCACAAAACAAGAAGCTCTAAGCACAATAATTGAGCGCAACTACAAAGCCTGTGTTTTAGGCCTTCGTGACTATATTCAAAAAAATGGCTTCGAAAAAGTTCTGCTTGGAATGTCTGGTGGAATTGATTCGGCGCTAGTTGCCGCAATGGCGGTCGATGCCTTAGATAAAAATAATGTTTCGCTCTACGCCTTGCCTAGTCGCTATTCTTCTGATGAGTCGATGAATGATGCAAAAAAATGTGCAGAAAATTTGGGCGTAAAATTGGAGGTAATTTCAATTGAGCCAATGTTTGAGGCAGCAAAATTTACCCTGAAAAATGTGAGCGAACTCACCGAGGAAAATTTACAGTCGCGAATTCGCGGAAATATTTTGATGGCGCTCTCGAATAATTCTGGCGCGCTTTTGCTTTCAACAGGAAATAAATCTGAGCTCGCTACGGGATACGCAACACTATACGGCGATATGTGCGGCGCATTTAATCCGCTAAAAGATCTCTATAAAACACAAGTTTACGAATTGGCTAACTTAAAAAAAGATGTGATTCCGCAAAATATTTTAACCAAAGCGCCAACCGCAGAACTGCGTCCAAACCAGAAAGATAGCGATTCGCTACCTGATTACGAAATTCTCGACAAGATTCTTTTTGCTTTGATCGAAGAGAAAAAATCAATTACAGAAATTGCTAAAAATTTTGACAAAACTTTAGTGCAGAAAGTCGCAAAGCTTTTGCATGTTAGTGAATATAAACGTCGCCAATCTTGCCTTGGCCCAAAAATTTCTGACATGGCCTTCGACAAGGATCGGCGTTATCCGGTGACTAATCGATTTACAGAATAAGCCCATCCACCTAAGGAAGATTTCGTTATTGCGAGCGTAGCGCGGCAATCCATTTGTGATTGTAGATTCCGTGCTGTGCAAGAGAGACCAATCCTCCTGGATCCCCGCCTGCGCGGGGATGACGGGACGAGTAAGTAGCAACTTCTTCACCGTCTGCGCGGGGAGACGGGACGAGTAAGTAGCAACGTCATCCCCGCGCAGGCGGGGATCCAGGAGATCTTAAAACAACTTTGTCGCCTTCACTCCTTCAACTTGATTGGTCAACTCACCTGTAACCTGCGCACTCCACAGGCGTTTGTAAGTGCCATTCATAAGCATTAATTCTTCGTGCGTGCCGTCTTCAACAATTTTGCCGCGATCGAAAACCAGAATTCGATCCATG
>CANNMN010000048.1 GCA_947505885.1 Rickettsiales bacterium | reverse complement strand
TTGACGTGATGCTCGAAAAAAACTTTTTAGAAAACGTCAGAAAAATCGGCTACGAGTTAAAGTCTGATCTTCAGAATCTTCACAAAAAATTTCCAAATATTGTCGACGAAATCCGCGGTGTCGGTCTAATGCTCGGAATCAAAATCAACGAAAAGATTATGAATACTGAGATGACTCAGAAGCTTATAAATCAAGGTCTATTAGTAGTTCCAGCTAGTGATAATGTGATCCGTTTACTTCCACCTTTGAACATCACTTCAAAACAAGTGAAAGAGGCGATTGAGAAATTAAGCAAAGCCTTTTCATCTTTTTGAATACTTTCTGAATTCATAGCTCTTGTGATGATTACTTCTAAAGCATGGCGCTTATCTGAAATCTAGAAAAGTTCATCGCAAACTTAAATCTTAAAAGATCGAATCAATTTCAAAATTGACTCAACCCCAATTCCTGCCTCTTCCTGCATCTCATCAATTTTATTCTGCTCGATGAATTTATCAGCCATGACGAGCGAGCGAAATTTAAAAGTTTTTTGGTCCATCAATCCCGAGTTTAATAAAAATTGTGTTACAGCTGAACCGAATCCGCCGATTGCACCTTCTTCTATTGAGATCAACAAATCGTGATTTTTGGCAAGGTTGGTGATTAATTTTTCGTCGAGAGGTTTGGCAAATCTTGCGTCAGCTATTGTTATTTTTAAGCCTTGCGATTCTTCAAAAATTTTTGCGGCGGCAATGGCATTACTTAAAATTGAACCGTAAGAAATGATTGCAACTTTGCTGCCTTGTTGAATCAAACGACCTTTTCCTATTTCTAAAATTTCGTCATCGAAGAGATTTATTTCAGAGGTTGCTTCGCCGCGAGGAAAGCGGAAGGCGGATGGACGGTCATTAATTGAATTTGCGGTGTTAATCATTTTTACCAATTCTTGTCCGTCGGCAGAGGCCATCAAAACAAAATCGGGTAAATTAATTAGGTAAGAAATATCGAACGAACCCGCATGAGTCGGGCCATCAGCGCCAACGAAACCGGCGCGATCAATCGCAAAGCGAACTGGTAATTTTTGCACAGCAACATCATGAACGACCTGGTCATAAGCGCGTTGCAAGAAAGTTGAGTAGATTGTTGCGTAGGGCTTCATGCCTTCAGTAGCAAGGCCTGCAGCGAAAGTAACTGCATGTTGCTCGGCAATTCCAACATCAAACATTCTTTCTGGATGAGCTTTAGCAAAGACATCAAGACCGGTGCCAGAAGGCATTGCAGCGGTAATCGCTAAAATCTTTTCATCTTTTTTTGCAAGTTCAGCGAGACGTTTACCAAAAATTTTTGAGAAACTTGGAAATTGTGCGACTGTTTTGTGCTGAACTCCCGTGGCGGCATCAAATTTTGCCACCGCGTGTAATCTGTCGTCAGATTGCATCGTCTCAACATAACCGCGGCCTTTTTGGGTAACACAGTGAATAAGAATTGGATCGGTAGATTTGCTGTCGCGAATATTTTCTAAAATCGGAATTAGCACGTCTAGATTGTGGCCGTCGATCGGGCCAATATAGTAAAATCCTAACTCTTCAAAGATATTTCCGCCCATCCACCATTCCTTCGCGGCCTTTTCAAACTTGCGGGAAAAATGGGAAAGACGATCGGGAAGTTTTTTAGCAACATCGCGAATTTTTAAGTAAGATTTCGATGAAGCCGCACGAGAAAAATAATGCGAAAGCGCTCCCGTTGGGGGCGCGATCGACATGTCATTGTCGTTTAGAATTACGATTAAACGATTGTCGAGAAAAAATTTATCCTCAAATGCACCCGCGTTATTCAGGGCTTCGAAGGCCATTCCGGCAGACATCGCGCCATCGCCAATCACTGCGATTACATGCGATTTTTCTTTCTTAATTTTTTTTGCAACCGAAATGCCCAACGCTGCGGAGATAGATGTAGAGCTATGCCCTGCCCCAAATGGATCAAACTCACTTTCCGTTCTTTTGGTAAATCCAGACAATCCTTCTGGCTGTCTAATCGTGCGCATTTTTTCGCGTCGACCAGTGAGAATTTTATGCGGATAGGCTTGATGCCCAACATCCCAAATCAACTTATCACGTGGCGTGTTAAAAACTTGATGCAACGCGCAAGTTAACTCAACCACACCAAGTCCAGCGCCTAGATGTCCGCCAGTTTTCGATACTGCAGAAATTGTTTCGTAACGTAATTCGCCAGCAAGTTTTTTTATCTCTTCACGCGATAATTTTTTTAGATCAGCGGGAAGATGAATCTGATCAAGCAAAGGAGTCTTGCTCATTAGTTTGGGATTTAAGATTTATAGCTCGTTATTACGACTACAACGAAGCAATCTATTTAAAATATAAATTTTAGATTTCTTCGCTGTGCTCAAAGTGACGAACATTAACGAGAGTAAATCGCCAATCAAAAATCACAAATGACACAGGCGCAAAGCATTGGGTAATTTACAACTTCATAAAAAATAATTTTTTTAAGTAAAAATCAAAAATGCTGCAAAACTTTAAATTTTCACGCGAGCTTAATTTTTTATTTCTCAGCGTTCTGCTTTTTGCGATAGCGATGGGAATTAATTTAGTTACCTTTCCCACCATTCTCAACAAGAACGGGGTCAGTGCTACAGATATTGGATTTTCCTTCACCTTGGATGCCTTTGGTGGAATTTTAATGTCGTTCTTTTTGAGTAAAATTGTAGCGCGACTGACAATGATGAAAGTTCTGCGCTTAGCATGCTTCACTTACGCCGCCATTATTCTAATAATATATTTCTACCAAAATTTTTATCTCTGGGGTGCTCTCGCATTTTTGATGGGCGCGATGTGGTTCATATACGTAATCACCCGCCAATCATGGCTTAACATGCTTCTAAGAAATGATCAGCGTGGTATAGTGCTTGGAATTTTTAGCATGTTGATTTGTGCTGGTATTGCACTTGGGCCAGTAATAGTAAAGTTTAGTGGCGCTGATCATTATTTATCATTTGCAATTTCTGCAACCTTGGCCGCTCTTTCCTTCTTCTGTCTAAAACCTCTGAACAATGCACCTCAACCAAAATTAGAGTCAGAAAGAATCGCTTTAAAAGAATTTTTTAAAAAAAATCCCCGAGTTTTTTTGGGAAGATTTTTTCTTGATTTTCAATCTTACTTTCTTGTCGCCTTTAGCGTAATTTTTGGAGTAAAAACTGGATTTTCTTACGAGGCCTCCGGTCTCTTAATTACTGCTTACATGGCTAGTGGATTCATCGATCCTGCTGTGGGATTTCTTTTAATAAAATGGACTCCTTATCAACTAATTAATTTTGGATTTTTAGGCTGTCTCTGTTGTTTCTTGATGGTAATTTTTTTCCACTCTTATCTCTTTTTGCTCAGCATTTATTTTATTTTTGGAATATTTATCGCCTGCATTTTTATCTCAGTTTTCAAAGTTTGTAACGATGATTATCCGCAAGAAAAATTAGTTGCCGCTAATGCAACTTTTCAATTAATCGGATCAATTGGCGCAATGTGCGGAAGCTTAGTTGGTGGGCTTTTATTCAATCTCTTTGGCTCTGTTGGCTTTCCAATTACAATCGTTTTGTGCTGCATTTCTTACCTCACTTTTTTAGTCATCTATGAAAAGAAAAATTCAAAATAAAATCAGATTAGGAGTTAACATTGACCACGTTGCAACCATAAGAAATGCGCGTGGTGGCATCCACCCCGATCCAGTTGTTGCAGCAATTTTAGCACAAAAATCTGGTGCCGATGGAATCACAATTCACTTACGAGAAGATCGTCGCCACATTCGCGACGAAGATTTGGTTAGACTGAAAAAAGAAATTAAACTGCCGATTAACTTAGAAATGGCAGCCACAGCAGAGATGCTGGCAATCGCTCTTAAAACTAGGCCCAATGCGGTTTGCATCGTTCCTGAAAAAAGACAGGAAGTTACAACGGAAGGCGGTCTCGATGTCGTCAAGAATGAAAAAATTTTGCGCGAAATGATTAAAAAAATTCACGCCGCAAAAACTCTTCCAAAAATCAAAGTTTCACTTTTTGTCGATGCTAATGAAGAGCAAATTAAAGCCGCAAAAAAAGTCGGTGCTGATATCGTTGAATTACACACCGGAGAATTTTGTCACAAAAAAAGTGCGGCGCAAAAAAAGGAATTTTCGAAGATTTTAAAATGTGCCAAACTCGCTAATGAGCTAGACTTAGAATGTCACGCCGGCCACGGATTAGATTACAAAACCGCGGCAATGATCGCAAAAATTCCGCAAATTACCGAGCTTAATATTGGTCACTTTATCATCGGCGAAGCCATATTTGACGGACTTGCGAAGGTGATCAAAAAGATGAAATCTATTATTTAGACTGAGGAGCGACTGGAGATTGAGGGACTGACTCTTGCGGCTTAGCCGCAGGAGCTACTATGACAGTTGGGGCTGTAGCAGAAACAGCTGCGGGGGCGGTAACGATGGAAGTTGGAGTGGTAGGCTCTAAGATTTTACTCTTTGTAATCACAGTTGAATCACTTGCTGGTCGCCCAGCAACTATATGCTTTTTGATTGCTCTACGTTTGATTAATTTTCCTTCTGGACCTCGATTAAATTTATAAATTTCGCTCCCAATTGGCGCTGATTGTACAACTGCAATTTCCTCTACGACTTCAAAGACGACATCTTTCGCATTTTTTTCAATTAGAACGAACTCCGCCTCGCTTTCCTCGCTCTTAACTACAGCAATTTTATTCTTACTTTTATTAACCAGCTTACCTTCGGCACCAATGATTAGTTTAAATTTTTTAGCGAAAATTTCTTGCTGAGAAAGATCTTCTTCAGTGAGTTTTTTTTTGGATTCAAACAGAGGCGATGCATCTACAACTTTTGTCGTCTTAACTTTTTTTCCATTAGTTTTGAAAACAAATTCCGTTACATTTGAGGAGTCTGATGCCAATACCTGCTTATCTTGATCAATTGCTCCAGAAGCTAAAGATGAAGCTTTGGTAACTCGATCGAGATAACTACCAAGGATATTTTGAGCAACTTGGTTGTCGTGATTCTTAGCGATCGTAAATGAATCTGTAAGCTGGTTTTTTAAAAGACTGATATCCATGAATTTAATGAAATTAAATTTCCTAAATATCGAGCTCAAACACTCGTTACAATCAGATGAGGTCGCGTGAAAAATTGCCGATTCACCAATCGAATTAATCGCAGCAGCTTGTGTATCTTTTGTCATTAAAAGATCTACTACATCTTTTTTACCAGCTAGAGCTGCACGCATTAGTGGCGTCCAACCTTCATTGTCTGTAACGTTAATATTAGCGCCATTATCAATTAAAATTTTAACAATTTCTAAATTACCTTCTCGACAAGCCAAAAGCAGAGGAGTTGCGCCGCCGATGTTTTTTTGATTAACTAAGTCAGGTCCAGATTTAGCAAAAAACTTTACGCCATCAATATCTCCACTTATTACTGCAGACATCAAAGAAGTAATTCCAGCAACGTCTTCTTCGCTAGAGTTATAAATATTTTTAATTTGTGCGTGAATTGATGGACTAGCCAGCAGAGAGGTTCCAGCTATAGCAACAAGGAATAATTTTAGGTAACGACTCATGTTAATTGTGTATGACGAAATATTGTAAAAAATATGACTAAATCTTGTAAGAAGGACTGCTTTTTTTTCCAATCTATTTCCAGCGATTTTCTAACTCTTGGATTAAAGACTGATTTTTAGGATCGTAAGGTTTTTCAATCCAAGTTTTTGCGCCGTGTTTTAGTAAATATTGTACAATCACTTCTTTATTATGACGATATGCAATTGCTAGAGCGGTAAAGCCATCTTTATCCATCAAATTTACATCAATACCATTAGACAAAAAAAGATCTGCAGCAGGAAGAAAGCCAACTCGCGCCGCATGCATTAAATAACTACGACCAAAAGCATCGAGATAATTCAGATCGGCTTTATTGTTCACGAGCATTTCAAGTAATTTAAAATCTAACAACTCAATCGCGATGTTAACTGGAGTATAGCCAAGTTTATTTGACCTGTTCACATCGGCACCTTTAGCAATGATTGAGGCAACTATCGAATATCTTCTCATCAAAATCGCATAAGTCAGAATGGTGTCACCAAAAGCATTTTGCACATTAGGATTTTCAACTCCTCTGTAGCTGTCATTAAAGAATGAAACATTATTTGTTGAAATCGCTTTAAACAAAAGATCTACCTTTTCTCTCGGAGTTAAAATGATCGGAATATGATTATTTTCTCCACTACGGTAACGATTGAGAATCGGCAGTGCCGGCATCTCTTCGTTTGCAAAAGGATTTAAATTTTTTTTACGCGGCGTAATTTTTTCTTCAGCATCGCCTTCATTTGAGTCAAGTAAATAGAGGTCGCGTAACTTTTTAAACTTTTCTATTTTATCTTTTTGCTTCTTGGCATTTCCTTTTTTTTGACGCTCCATTTCCAAGCGCTTTTTCATGTTTTTTTTCTTTTGCGCATTGACGTATTGATCGCTGGGCTTCTTGGTATCGATTGCAGGAGGAGATTTAATGGCTGATTGCTCGACCTCAATTTCATCAAGCTTTTTTACTTCCTCGATTTTTCTTTCTGAATCGACGCCGTCTTTAACTTTTGTAGACAAAGCTTCAGGAGCTTTTTGCTCTACAGGTGCTGTTGGCGGCGATTTCACTTCGATGGATTTTTTCTCCTCTTTTTTATCAACGTCATCAAGACCTAGCGATTCAACATCAACTTTTACCTTGGCCTGATCAAAAGGCTCTAATTCTGCCTTCTTGGCTTTTAGATCAGCATTAATTTCATCTAGAGTCTGATTTTCAGCAAAGGCAAAACGCTCGAAAGTGCAGCTAATAATTAGAATTAGAATGAGGCGAATTAACATCATTTAACTGGATCAAAACCACTTTTATTTGAAAAAGGATGACATTTAAAAATTCGCTTCACTCCAAGAAATAAACCTTTGAATAGACCTTTTTTTGTAATCGCCTCCATCATGTAATTGGAGCAAGTCGGAGCAAAACGACATTTGCAAGAGCCAAGAAATAAAGAGAGAAGAAGTTGGTAAAATCTGATGAGGAGAAGAGAAAATTTTATCACGCGCCGTGATAATGCGAAGCGGCTTTAGCTCCTCCAAATGCCTGCTTAACCATCACTCTTACCGGAGATACTGTTGGTGTTCTCGCCTGATTTTCAGCATTAACAATTTCGCAAAGAACATCCAGAGAAACGCCGCCATCGAAGCACATGCAGAAGGTGTAAGTTTTTTTATCTAAATCCTTAACGGTTTTGCGATTGATTACTCTAAAGCCGCCCTTGGCTGAATTTTTCCGCGAGAAGCGAAATAGCCGATTAAGGATTTTAATATAAGCGTTAACTTTTGGATTCGGATGATCAGGAATCTCTCCAGTCATGATCTTATCATCCATGATGTCGACTAAATAATCAAAAATCATCTCTGCAGTTTCAGCCGTTTCTTCTTCGATTCGCTTAAAAACTTCAGTGAGTAATTTTAAGTTTTCTGGAGTCGCCTCAGTCATCGAAACATTTTCAAATTTTTTACTCATGGCTGATTAATTTTTTGATTTCAGAAAATATTTCATCCTCAAGTCTCACCTCAACAAAATGAAGGACTCGTGGAATTAAACTTAAGTAATGATGCTTGTTATCGCGCTTCGAGAGTTGTGAAAAAATTCCAAGAATTTTGACATTACGCTGCAGTGACAAAATCGAATAATCGCGCAGAAAAACTTTGGCATCACAACCAGATTTTTCTAGGTAATATTCAAGAATTTTCTGTCGCGTTTTTTCGTTAATATCGCGCCTGGCATCTTCCAGCAATGAAACTAAATCGTAAGCAGCGGAGCCAATCACCGCATCTTGAAAATCAAGTAAGCCAACCCCACTCGGGATTACCATTAAATTGTCGGCATGAAAGTCACGTAAAGCTAAAACTTGATTTTCTTTGCTGACTAGATCGAAAAGTTTAAACCAATGAAGCTTATATTCCGCCTTTTGCGCCAAGCTCCAAGAGCGTTTTTGTAGCGGCAAATACCAATCTACAAAAAGCCAAACTTCTCGAAAAAGAAGCGCGTGGTTATATTCAAAAAGGCCAGCAGGAGTAGGTAATTTATGCAAATTGAGCAAAACATCGCAGGCCTTTTCATAAAGATTTAACTCTTTCGTAACATCTTGCGTAAGCACTCTGCTATAAGTTTCATCACCAAAATCTTCGAGCAATAAAAATCCCGCATTCACATCAGCAGCGATAATTTTTGGCGCAAAAAAATTGTGAGAGACAAGAAATTCATCAATCTTTATGAAGGGCTTAACATCTTCATGCGTAGGTGGCGCAAACATTAGGATGTAAGTTTTTTCACCAGAAAAAATTCGGTAATAAGAACGAAATGAAGC
>CANNMN010000047.1 GCA_947505885.1 Rickettsiales bacterium | reverse complement strand
GGCGAAAAAACTTCTGATGCTGCGGTGGCGACAATTGTAAAACTGTCTAAGAAACTAGGAAAAACGCCGATTGTCGTTAAAGATGTTGCCGGATTTTTAGTGAATCGGATCCTACTTCCTTACATGAATGAAGCGGCGTATTTGTTGCAAGAGGGCGCTGAGGTTAAACGCATTGATTTTGTAATCGAAAAATTCGGCATGCCAATGGGGCCATTTATTCTTGCTGATGTTGTAGGAATTGATGTTGGTGTAAAAGTCGCTCACTCTTTACAAGAAGCTTACGGAGAGCGCATGCGCGTTGCTGATATTCTTGAAGAAATTTATCAAAATCACAAAACACTTTTAGGCAAAAAAGTCGGTAAAGGCTTCTACATTCATGCGGTACAAAATCATGTTAATGTTGAGGTAAATACAATTTTGTCGAAGGTGAGAAGCGCTAAAAACATTCACGCAATTTACATACGTGACGAAGAAATTATCGATCGCTGTATCTTGATGATGGCCAATGAAGCGGCGAAATGTCTGGAAGAAAATGTAGTCAAAAATGCTTCCTATCTTGACATGGCGATGATCATGGGTTGCGGCTTCCCACCTTTTCGTGGCGGCGTTCTGAAGTATGTTGATTCTTGTGGAATAGACAATGTTGTGATGAAGCTGCAAGAGCTAAATAAGAAGCATGGAAAGCGTTTTGAAGTGAGCAAATTACTTCTCGATATGGCAGGAAAAAAACAAAAATTCTACGCCTAGATGACGGCACTAAGTAGCGTCTATCTCCTGATTTTTTTGCCGCTAATTGCTGCGATTTTTTGCCAGACCGTTCCGCTGAAAAAAAATTATTTTTGGTTTACTTTCGCTTGTTGCATTGCTGCTTTTTTGTTAGTCGTAAGTCTTTATCCGCAAATTTTGACTCAGAAAAAAATCAGTAACGATTTTCATCTTTCTCTTCTGTCGCTTGGTCTTGAGTTCAGCTTGGACGTGCTTGGATATTTTTTCCTCCTCCTCCTCATTTTTGCCAAGATCGTCGTTTTATTTTTCTACCGCTTTGATGTTGAAAAATTTTTAACCGAAAAAAATGCTAAGATCTTCTATTCAGTTTTTCTGCTGAACCTCTTTGCGCTGATTAATATTTTACTTACCAACAACCTCTTCAATCTCTTCGTTTTTTTAGAGATTTACGCTTTCACATTTTTTGCCATTTCAACCTTGTCACGCGATGGCGAATTGCTAAAAATTTCCTTCCGCGATTTTTGCTTAAATTCTACAGCCTCTTTGCTGCTTTTATTTTGTTTCTTGATGGTGCACTTACTGTTTAAGAAAATAAATTTTGATCAAATTTCTGCTGATATTAACATGTTTGCGAGTTGTGATTCAGTGATTTCTCTAACTATTTTATTATTTCTAGCCACGGCATTTCTGATTAAATTTTTTCCCTTCTGGCTCTTTTTTGCGAAGATCAAAAATAATAATCTTGTCACCAACTTTTTGATTGCTGAATCAATGTTTATAAAAAGTTCTGTTGTAATTTTTTTAACATTAAAATTCGTTTATTTCTTCTTCGGAAAAACTTTTCTCTTCACCACTCTTGGTCTCGATTGCCCGCTAGTTATTTTTGCAATTTTACTAATCATTTTTAGCGCTATTGGCGTTTACCAACAAAAGCATTTGCAATCGATTTGCATCCATCTTTGCCTAATTAATTTGGGTTTTATTTTTGCTGCGATAGGTCTGCACAGCTTAGATGCACTTAAGGCAGTCTTCTTTTACATGCTGAATTTTAATCTGGTTAATCTGTTTTTTTTCGTCTTTGCTACTTTTTTAAAACGTCGCTTCGGCAGCGCATCGCTCATTAAAATTTCTTTAATTAAACAGGATCATCTGCTGCTAGTTTTGCCGCTGAAACTGCTAATTCTTTTAGCTGCCGCCTTTCCACTTACTCCACTATTTTTTGCTAACTGGAACATGGCTTACGCCACCTTAAATCCAGGCTTTGAATCATCTTTGTTAATCGCGTTGATTGTTGCAAATTTTGCTTACGCAGATTTGGCTACGCGTTTCATCGATGCGATTTTTGCCAAAGGAACTGCCGCGCCAACAACAGTTAAATTAGAAACCTATCAATCTTACTTAATCTCACTCTGGTTGCTAATTTTAGCGATTTGCTTCGTGGTATTTTTTGTCGCATTTGCCGAGCGACTCTCCACAAATTTCGCCTATTACTTACTCTCAATATGATGAAATTCTTACCGCTAATTCTTGTGGCGATACCACTGCTTGGCTGCGTATTATCTAGTCTTAAAAGGCAGAATTTTTTCTTAAGATTGTTCGATTCCTTTTTGCCGATTATTTTTTTTGCTAATTTGCTTGGGGTTTACCGACAAGTAGAAAATCACGGAGCATTTGTCGGATTTCACTTAGACAAAACCACTTTAATTTTTCTATTTCTTCTTGGCTTTTTGTGGCTGGTTTTTGCTTTTTATTCACAGCGATTTTGGCAGTTAAATTCGGAAAAAAGATCGCAAGAATTAAGAATATTTGTTGGCTTCGTCGTAGCCATCTTGACCGCAATTTTTCTTGGCAAAAACTTACTGCTCATATTTTTTTTCTACAGCTGCCTAATTCTCGGTACTCAGCTTTTCGCGGTAAGATTTTTACGTCACACCGAAGTTGGCTTCTTGCGCCTTTTCACTTTTTTACTTTATTTCGAATCGTTTTTTTTCTTTCTCGCCTTAGTCGCGACTAGTAAATTTATCGAAGGATCAAACGTTGAAAATCTCACTCGTGAAAAAGGAATGATTTTACTTTTCCTCTATTTCTTTGGTCTTTTTTTCTCTGTGCTGGTGCCATATTTTATATTTTTTCGTAAGCCAAATATTGAGCCGATCATAACATATGTTTTCTTCTTTTTAGCCTACAGTTTTGGCAGCATCTGTATTTTTGTTAAGCTTTTGATTCTGGTCTTTGGTTTAGATTTTTCTGCTAAAATTCTAGCCGGAAATGGTTTCACTTTGCTGGAGATAATCTTCTTTTTTAACATCCTTGTCGCTTCAATATTCACAGTGTTTAGCCGTGGAATTAAGCTCTCATTTTTCTACTTATTTTTTCAGCAATTATTCTTCGTTATTTTTTCGATTATTTTTTTCGCCACTTTCAAAGCGCGCATGGTTTATTTGGGATTAATTTCCTTCTCCCTCTCTCTCACTTTAATTTTCTTCTGCGTTTCTAATATTACTTTGTACCTCTCAAAATCTAGTACCAAAAGTTTGATTGGGCTCTTTTACCAACTGCCGATTAACACTACATTGCTAATCTTCTCCATCGCAAGTATGGCCGGATTAATCCCAACAATTGGCGCGATTGAAAAGTTTCAGCTAATCAAAATTATTTGGCAGAAGCATTTATGGATTTCCGCATCGATTATCGCGATTAATTCAGCGGCACTGGTAATATTTGCGAGCAAAATGTTTTACCATTTCACATCGCGCTTAGATGAAAATGTGAGCGAAGAAAATCTTATTTGTGCACGCAATATTGACTTTGATTCTAGTCTTCTTCTTACATCTCTACTAACGGCCATAATCATTCTTTCTGGCCTCTTTATCACCAAGATTATTTAGTCCCAAAAAAAACCTGGCTTAAAAAATATTTGACTAAAAAATTTCAGGTAATTTAAAGAATTAGCCACTCGAAATTCTTGGATTATCGAGCCAATTAACTAATTATTAAATTCATGAAAAAATTACTAATTATAACTTGTGTTGCAGCTTCTTTTTATGGAACTTCTGCATTGGCAAAAACCGAAGGAAACTATGCTGGAGTTGACTTGCTCAGCGGCAGCGCTTCATATAATAAAAGATATTCTGACGATTCTCAAGTCAGCGCAACAGAAACATCAGCTGTCCATGGAAAAAGCAATCTTGGCTTAGGAGTAAACTACAAACATGCTCACAATTTTAATGGTGCTTTCATAGCCGGAGGAGTTTTTGCTGAGCAAAATAATATCAAAAACGAAGCTAACCAATATGAAAAATTAGAAGTTAAAAATCGTTTTGGCGTTAAGGCTGATTTTGGTTATGATATTACTGATAACGTAGCGCCTTATGTCACCGTTGGCTATGCTGGCGTTGCTTATAGAACCAAAAATTACTCAACCAGCGAAAGTAGTTCATCAATAAAAAATGGTGTTGCTAGAGGTGGATTTTATGGCGTGGGCTTAAAGATAGATATTAATAAAGACCTGTCATTTAACACCGAATACCAAGTTCAAAATTTCCGCGCTAAGACCAGAACAGACGGAGATAACAACTACTCTGGAGTTTATAAATCTAACTTCAGCGAAATTAAGCTTGGATTGTCTCACAAATTCTAAGCAAAAACTGAGTTTATAAAAACTCTAAAGGGCCAGCTCCGAAAGGAACTGGCCCTTTTTTTATTCTTCATCTCAACCATTAATGTCACCTTTTTCAAACAAGAAGACAGATTGGTGAATTTAATAAATCACACCTAGAGCCCATGTTTTTTAACCAAAACCTCTGCAATCTGAACCGCATTAAGCGCCGCACCTTTTCTAAGATTGTCAGAGACAACCCATAGCGACAAGCCATTGGCCACCGACTCATCTTTTCTGATTCGCGAAACAAAAGTGGCGTCCTTAGTCGAAGCTTCAATCGGAGTGATGAAAATCATTTCTTGCGGACGATCGATCACAATAACCCCGTCTGCTTTTTCTAAAGCTGCTCTGGCTTGCGCAACAGTGATTGGTTTTTCGAACTCGATGTTGATTGCTTCCGAATGGCAATTGAAAACCGGAACACGCACACAAGTAGCTTCAACTTTAATGTTTGGATCGAGAATTTTTTGAGTCTCAACTTTCATTTTCCATTCTTCCTTGGTCACCCCATCTGGCATGAAGCTGTCAATTTGTGGAATGACATTAAAGGCGATTCTTTTGCTGAATTTTTTTGGTTCGGAAAAACTATTCGAATAAATTTTTTTCGTTGAATCGTAAAGCTCATCCATCGCCTCTTTACCAGCGCCAGAAACCGCTTGGTAAGTTGCAACCACGATGCGTTTAATCTTCGCAATGTCGTGCAAAGGCTTCAAAGCGACAAGCATCTGAATGGTTGAGCAGTTGGGATTGGCGATGATTCCGCGCTTTTTGTAATCAGCGATCGCCTTGGGATTCACCTCAGGAATCACTAGCGGAACATCCTTTTCCATCCGGAAATGCGAAGTGTTGTCGATAACCACGCAGCCTTGCGCAGAAGCTCTCGGTGCATGTATCGCAGAAATTGCTCCGCCTGGTGAAAATAGGGCGATTGCCGTTCCGGTGAAATCATACTCATCTAAAACCTGCACATTTAATTCCTTGTTGCCGTAAGAAACTTTTTGCCCGCGCGAATTGTGCGAGGCAAGAGCCACAACTTCGTCAGCAGGAAATTTTCTTTCCCATAAAATATTCAAAATTTCGCGACCAACATTTCCAGTTGCGCCAACAACGGCGATTTTACGGTGAGACATATTTTAAATTTTAGTTTTAATGTTTCGAAGGGCTAAGCATGACTTATCGCCTCGAGCCTATCAAAGATTTTAGAATTTTATAATTGATGCGACGTCAAGCATGCGTTGCGAAAAACCCCATTCATTATCATACCAAGAGGCTACTTTAACCATGTTGCCACCGATGACTTTGGTTTGCGTTGTGTCGAAGCAAGAGCTGTAGCTGTTGTGATTGAAATCAATCGAGACCAAAGGCTCTTCAACGATTTGTAGAATATTTTTCATTTTACCCATCGCGGCTTTTCTCATCGCGTCATTAATTTCTTCTTTGGTTGTGTCTTTTTTAGCGATGAAGTTGAGATCAACCATGGAGACGTTAGCCGTTGGTACGCGTACTGCGCCGCCATCTAACTTTCCCTTCAATTCTGGCAAAACTAAGCCAAGTGCTTTTGCGGCTCCAGTTGAAGTTGGAATCATCGACATCGCGCAGGCTCTTGCACGACGCAGATCTTTGTGCGAATTATCAACAACGTTTTGATCGTTTGTATAAGCATGAATTGTGGTCATGAAACCCTTCTCAATTCCAACTGCATCATTCAGAGCTTTAGCGATTGGAGCCAAGCAATTCGTGGTACAAGAGCCGACAGAAACAACTTTATCATCCTCTTGCAGCATCTCGTCATTAACGCCAAAAACTATTGTTCGAACCGAATCTTCTTTCGCTGGCGCCGAGAGAATCACCTTTTTTGCACCAGCAATAATGTGCTGTGCGGCATCGTCATATTTCGTAAAAGCTCCAGTGCATTCAAGCACAACATCAATTTTTAAGTCGCCCCAAGGCAATTTTTTTGGATCGCGTTCGCCGAAAAGCTTTACTGGTTTCCCGTCGATAATTAGTGAGCCTTCAGCGGCTTCTACTGATTTAGAAAAACGTCCGTGAATCGAATCATATTTTAGCAAGTGAACTTGAGTCTCGATCGGAGCTGGGCCATTTACGGCGACGAGCTCAATGTTTGAGTAGCGCGCATCTTCAAAAATCGCACGAGTTACACAGCGGCCAATTCTGCCTAGGCCATTAATGGCAATTCGAATAGTCATTATTTCTTAGTTTTTGGAGGTTGAGTTCGGTTGTTTAAATAGCTAAGAGCGCTTCTGAAATCGCGTAGGCTTAGCTTCACGGTGATGTCTTTTTCAGAGTCGCGCACGCTAAAACGTAGGAACAAAAATTCACCGTTTTTCATTTGTGTGAACAAAGAATTTTTTTGTGCATCGTCAAGCGGAACAAGTCCAAAATCACGATCAGTAACATTCCTTGAAAGAATTAATTCATTTTGATCGACGCGAATTTGTACAAAGCTGCTGATCTGAACTTGTGGAATGATTGTAAAAAATTGATTCGTAGATTTTGCAATTGGCTGAATTGTAATTGCCGAAGCATTGTCGTAAAATTTAGCAGCAATTTTACAGTGCGACATCGCCATCATTTCATCAGTTTCACAAAAAACTTTCCAATCTCCGAAGATTTTTTCTTCGTTACGTAAATCGATTACTTCTGCTCTAGCGTTAAAACAAAACGCAGTTAGAAAAAGTGTAAATAAAATTTTTTTCATAAATTTATCCGAATATGATCCCTTGCGGAATGTTGATTTTCCTGTGTTTGGCGGGGATTTTAAATCTTTTTATTTTTCAGAATTATATCAAAAGAATCTTCTCTCTTGCTGTCGCCTACAGCAGTTTCGTGATGCTAATGCTTTTGCTTTTTCTGAAAAATGAAAACTTAAACGAGATGCTAATGTTGATGGTCAGCATTCTCATGATTTTCTCGATTAATCTTCTGATCGGGATCGGAATTGTGAAAAATATCAGTGAATCCAAAAAGTAAATCTACGACTGCATGTAATCTTTGAAGTTAAAGACCTCGAGGACTATCGACACTTCAAAATTGCTCTTGATCCATTAATCAGTGCGTGATTCATGGATCAAGAGCAGAAAGCGAGAGAATTAATTTCTTTTTCTCAACTCTTCCATCAACTTCTTTCTAAGCTCGATGGTGTGAGTTTCGATTTTATCAAGAAGACTAAGGATCTGCTGAGCTTCTACAGAAATTTGGTCGAGTTCTTTTTCTTTGAGGATTGGTTGAGTTTTCATGACTAAATTTATTTGAGTTAAGCAACTTAAAGATCCAGCAATGCTAAATATTTTCAATTTATTTTTATTTCTTCTTTTGCTTTGGGCGATGTTCATGCTTGCCGCTGGGCATTTGACTTGGCTTTATCTTGTGTTTGGAGTGATCGCTTCTGCCTTAGTGTCACTTGTATCGATGCGATTAAAGTTGATCGAAAAAAATAGTGAATTGCTTTACTTAAGTCTCGGTTTTTATCGACATTTTTTTATGATTTTTGTGAATAATTTTTTGAGCTCGCTGTTTTTAATCATGAATCTTGCCTTCAGAAAAAAGGATCTTCACCCAACGCTACATCGAATCAAACTTCGCACAAATCTTCGCTTCAACCCCGCACTTTTGATGGCGAGCTTAAACATGAGTACCGGGGTCTTCTGTGTTGGCGTGAAAGAAAATGTGAAAGAAAATGAAATGCTGATTCACGCCATAGATCCTTCTTATTTCAAAAAATGCGATTTCCAAAAAATCTGCCTAAATCTGCGCAATATCAATGACGATAATCTCATCTAAAATCACCGCACTCAAAGCTGAAATAGCCAAACATGACTTGGCTTACCACACTTTGGATGCGCCAATTATTTCTGACGCAAAATATGATGAATTGCGTCGCGAGCTCGAAAAATATCGCGAGGAATTTCCAGAATTTTTTGTTGAAGATGATGAGTCAGTTGGCGGGGAAACTTTAGAAATTTTTTCAAAAGTAAAACACAGCAAGCCAATGCTGTCGCTAGCTAACGGCTTTTCGCGTGAAGATATCGAGGATTTTATTTTACGTGTAAATCGTTTTTTAGGTGAAGAAATTTTGGATTTTTTCTGCGAAACAAAAATTGACGGACTATCTTTTTCAGCGCGTTTCGAAAATGGAAAATTTCTACGAGCAGCAACGCGTGGCGATGGTTTTTTTGGCGAGGACGTAACCGAAAATCTAAAAACAATTTTTGGATTTCCTCAGGAATTACG
>CANNMN010000046.1 GCA_947505885.1 Rickettsiales bacterium | reverse complement strand
CGGAGGGAAAGGTGGAAGAAAACCGAGGCACGGTTGATTTTTTTCTGGCAAATCTTGGCTAGAAATTTTCTTCGACTTAAAAATAAAGAATCTAAAATTTGTTGCTTAGATTTGGCTGAGAAAAATCAATGGTGCGGCCGCAGGTTTTATCTACCTTGACTCCGAAGAAATGGCTGACGCCAAAACCCACAGACCAGTTTTTCTTTTTCTAGAAAAACTCTGCTTAGACTTAAATCGGTACGATTTCCGACTTTTTAAAAAAATCTAATAACCCTGCTGGCGAAGCCAGCGCCTGTATCAGAGCAAGTAGTAAAAAACTAGGATTGCCTCTAAGAGAGGAAGGAGGCGACCACCCCCCACTCTCTTGCTTAAACTCTAACTCACCTCCCAAGCAGCTTTCTCATATTCAGGGTCAGAATATTTCATTTTTCTGAACAAAACATTTTTCAAAAGGGTTTGAACTTTGTGAGATTCAGATGCGTAGTAATCAGGATGTTCACAAGACTGGTAGTTTAGGCAGTCCAGAGCCTTTATGGCTTGGATTAGGCTCACAGACTTAACTTTATGTGAATATTTAGGGGACTTTGCATCATCACTGTAGCGATAATTTACAGATTTGAAATTCTCATCCCAAAGAATTTGGCCAATCAGATTTAGATTACCCCCGTACTTACTGAATTCTTCTTGGATATTAGGACATTTCTCTTGGTAAAGAACTGTGACAATGGCGTCAATGTGAGTTTTGTTAACGATAAAAGCTGACATAAATTTTCCTCCTTTTGGTAACGGTTAGTAAACAAAGCGCCTACGCGCTGTTGCTTATAACCGGCTGCCAAGCGGCGAGCGTCGGGAGAAATGAGGAGTAGCAAAGCGAATCCGAATGGATGGACATTTTTCAAAGTCACCGGAGATCAGTTTTTTATTGGAGCTTTAGCGGAGATAAAAAAGTTATCGGAGGGAAAGGTGGAAAAACACCGAGGCACGGTTCTTTAATGACTGGCAAATCTTAGTTGGAAATTTTCTTCGACTAAAAAATAAATAACTTAAAATTTGTAATTTAGATTTGGCTGGAATGAAAGAATGGTGCGGCCGCAGGGGTTTTCTACCTTGACTTTAGAACAAATGGCCGACGCCCCAACCCACGGACTGGTTTTTCTTTTTCTAGAAAAACTCTGCTTAGAACCGGTCAATTTTCGACTGAAAAAATAAAGAAGCGAAATTGACTCCGCATTTCTGGCACGAAAAATTCAGGAGTATTGGGGGACCGTGATAGAATTTAGAGAATTTAATCTAACCCTAAATTTAGCATCTTTGCCATTTTCTTCTTTTGGGTCTTAGAATAATTTCGCTTTCTTACCCCATAAAAGAGCTAAAACACTGATTGTGGACGACATAATTAGGTAACCAACAATCACCCAATGATTATCGGATATTTTAATAAACCATGTAAGCACCAGCGGAGCAAGTCCCCCAAAAATAGCCGAAACCATGTTGAATGAAAAGGCAGTGCCGATCGCCCGAACTTTTGCGGGGAAAATTTGCAGGATTATTGAGGGGATTGAGCCTTGGTAAAGAGTGATTAGAAAAATAAAAATTAGGCAGCCGACTAAGGTCGAGTAAAAATCTGGGCTAAATATCAAAGTGAAAACTGGAAATAGCAGTGCGGTAAAAGTGAGGATTGCGCAAAGTAAAACTTTGTAAATTCCGAAGCGATCTGAAAGCCAGCCGGATATTGGTGCGAAACAACCAAAAGCTACTGTGCAAATTAGGTAAATAATCGAAACTTGGAGCTGGGTGTAATGTGAAATTTTTACTAAGAAGGTGGCGAGGAAGGCGAAGAAAATGTAGAAGGGAATGCTGATTGAAACAAATAGTCCGCAAATAATAAAAAATCTTTTGGTGTAATTTTTGAATAATTCTTTGAAAGGTGATTTAGCGAGCAAACCTTTGTTCTGAAGGGTTTTGAACTCTGAACTCTCATCAAGTTTGGTTCTAATATAAATTCCAATTAAGCCGATTGGTAAGCTGAGTAGAAATGGAATTCTCCAAGCATTTTCGTTTTCGCTGAAGTAAAAATTGCAGATAAATGAAGCTAAGAATCCGAAGAATAAACCAAGTGCAGTGCTGGAAATTGCAATGGATCCAAGTAGTGCTTTTCTTTTAGAATCTGGCATCGACTCCATTAAGTAGGTCATAAACCCAGAAGTCTCGCCACCGATTGAAGCGCCTTGAAGCAAGCGAATAATCAACAGAGCAATTGGTGCTAAAATTCCAATTTGAGAGTAATCTGGTAAAACACCAATGAGCGCCGTTGGAATCGACATCAACATGATTGAAGCTGACAGCGCTATTCTTCTTCCGTACTTATCTCCAATGTGACCAAAAATTATTGCGCCAATTGGTCGCATGAAAAAGCCCGCGGCAAAAATACCGAAGGTTGCCAACATTGATGTGTAAAGGTCGGTCTGTGGGAAAAATAATTTGCTGATGATGACTGCAAAATTTGCGTAAAGAATATAATCATAATTTTCTAAAGTATTTCCAATGATGCCGGAAATGATGATTTTGTGCGACTTGCGCATGAATGGAATCCAGTTTTATTTTTGGTCAAAGCTGGATAGAGATATGAGATCAGCTAAATCAGAAACAAGTTTTTTTGGTTTTTTTCCGCCTTTAAATATAGCATAGTAAGCAATGTTTGGGGAGAGGTGACGAACTCTTTTTATCTCAATGTCGTTAGCATCCCTGCAATAATCTTCGTGAAAAATTGTTACTCCCAAACCAGCCGAAACTAAAGATTTTAAAATATCCCAAGAGCCATGATTTAGCTCAATGTCACTTTTTAAAACCTTTGATGCGATGTTGTACCTCATGATGTCTGAAATGGCATAAGTTCCAGTGTGTATGTAGTTGTATTTACCAATTTCTTTGAAGGTAATTTTGTGATCAGAAATTTTACTGAGTGGATGACCAATTGGGGTAATTAATGCCGGCTTGTAATCGGCGATTTTTTGATAGCTTAGATTTTTTTGAATTAATTCGAGGTCTTCCATTGGATAGATTGCCACATCAATTTCATCTTGCTCAATCTTCTCGCAAGCCTCTTGTCTGGTTAGGTACGAAAGCTGCAACTTGAGTTCGGGGTTGAAATTTTTTATCTGCTTAATTGCATGTGGAATGAGTATCGAAAAAACAGAGTGATGTCCTGCAATTTTTAGAACGCTGTCATGGTGTTTTGTGCTTTTGAATAGAAAGCGATCGCATAAATCATCTGCTCCGCTGAGTACAGGAGAAGCCATCTCATAAAAGTTTTTTCCATCTTCAGTTAGTTCAAATCTTTTAGCATTTTTTTTACTCCGCTTCAGCAACTTTGTATCTAGATCTCTTTCCAATGTTTTGATTTGCAGGCTGATGCTTGATTGGCTCAAGTTCATGACTTGTGCGGCTTTCGTCAGGCTACCATAGGTTATGGTGTTGCAGAATCCTCGAATTTGCTGCAAGCGATTGTTCTTATAATAGAATTGTGGAATCTTAGAGGCGGTATCCATTGTGGAGAATTGGAGTTTACAATTTATCGTCTGTTTTCTAGGCTTCTCAGCATGTATTTGTGGCTATTTTTACCGAGAATTATTAACTGATTTTCTGTATTTACACCCTAAATACCCTACTCACACTTTAATTACCTGCTCTAGTCTCAATCCGAGACTATTTTCTTCTCCAACTTCCTTAATTTTAACGAATATGAGGACAGCGCGCCTACTATCATCTGCATTAAGGCCCGGCTCTTCTATCAGAGCATTATCTCATGCTAAGGCCTCAGATTCATCTTTGATTGGCTCAGATGAAATTAAAATTACAACTTTACTTCCACACAACTACGATCACTTCGAAACATTTGGAAAAATTATTACCAACGAGAACGTAGTTTTTACATCTTCGTGGATTGATAAATGGTTTGGTATCAAAGCCCTACGCCAAAAATGCGATCACACAACCACAAAACTTAAGCTTATTGATGAGGGTGATAAAGAAATTGTTATGCCAGAAGATGTTATCTCGGCTTATAGAAGTGGGATCTCTCCAGCGCAAATTGCTCTTGATAGATTCTTTACGGTTCCCACTAACAAGACTAAGCTTAGAGAAATTTATTTAGAAATGACTGGCCGCGCCGAAAAAACTGGCTTAGGTTACTACAAACTTGAAGATGCTTCGGGAAGATTACTTGGTGGAGGTGCTCTGGCTCCAATTTCAGGAGAGGGCAATCCGGAAATGGTAGATGTTGCTCTACACATATTAGAGGCAAGACGGGGGATTGGCAGTTTTTGTTTAAATAAATTGCTAACCAAAGCCTTCGAAGAGCATGGTGTAAAACAGGTTTGGGGAAGCTCAATCATCAATCATCCAGGAACACCAACTTTATGCGCCAAGCACGGCATGATGATCAAAAACCAAGATGGTTTAAAATATTACTTTATTGATTCAGACATGTGGAAAACCAACAAAGATAAGCTTAGAATCATGGATGATCCCCGCGCCGCCTCAACTACTTATGGTAGAATTAAGGATAAAGGTGAAAGAGGCGAAGGAAGATAAAGAGTTTTATTAAACACTTCTAACAAGCGTCAATTACAACAAATTTGTTTTCTGCGGTTAAATGATTTTCTTAGATGATCTCATTTTAATTAACCCACTCCATGAAAACACTTTCTCCCAACGATCTTCGCCAAAATCAATCTTCATTAGGAATTATTGCATCGGCGTTGTTTGACGAGTTAATTAACAAAAATAACTCACCACCAATAAAGTCTAAAAGCGTCAAATTCTCTCAACGCGAATTCCTTACGAGTATTATTCACGAACTGAAAACTCCTTTAAATGCGATAGTTGGGTTCTCAGAAGTTTTAAAAGAGGAGATTTTAAAACCCAAATCAGCTAAAGATTGTGCTAATTATGCAGAAGAGATTAATGCTGCGGCTCTAGATCTAAATGAGTTAATTCACGATATTTTGGATGTTGGAAATATTGGCTCTGGTGATTTTGCCATCGATCTAAGTAAAAAAATAGATATCAACCACTTTGTAGAAAGAGCTATAAAATTAAATTATGATTACTCCTTACGAAGGGGTATTTCTTTAGAGGTATATGCGAACAAAGAATTATCCCCGATTTTTCTAGACCAAAAAAGGATAAAACAAATTCTGACCAATTTAATTTCCAACGCCATTAAGTATAGTCCAAGAGACACTATAATCAAAATTTATACGTCTAAGTTAGTAGAAAATAATCAAGAATACCTACAAATCTCCATCATAGATCAGGGGTTTGGAATGACGAACGATCAAATTCAACTAGCCTTTGAGAAATATAAAACGATCCAGAATCCAAACTCGGAAGAGGTTGATTCTTTTGGCATCGGACTACCAATTACTAAACATCTAGTGGAGCTCCAGAATGGTGAGATAAAGATGATCTCTGTGGTTGGTGAAGGCACAAATACCCTTCTTAAATTTCCTTATTCTGCTGACCAAGATTAATGATTTTGTTTAGAGTTCCGAACCATCTCTGAATCTACTCTTTTTCTTGAGCAAGATTAACCCTCACCTTCTCAACAGTCGGACAAATTAGCAAAACTCTCTAGGACTTTCCAACAAAAAGATGTCCACGCAATCTTCCCTGATTACAACCACTTCTTTTGGCATAAATTTAAGCTAAACCCTCCTAATAATAGCATACTTTAGCAGATTTTTCTCAATTCGAAATCTCGCGGCCCAATTTATCTAAAAAATACACAATGTTCTAGAAAAGATTTGATTACTATAAATTACCTTCTTTTATGTATAGGTAACACAATAAACTTCATTAATTACATTTACTCAATTATGGCATCATTATCAGTTTTACAAGAAGTCGTATTAGATATTCTTCAAAAACATTCTGAAAAAACGCTATTTGGAGGTCTGAGATGTCTTTTACGCAACAAAGACATCTATGACCTCATAGAACAAGCACAAATGAAGCCAAGCAGCCCAGATTACTTAAGCGTAGTGTTATCAATTTTGGAGCAAAAAGGTAAGATTAAAAAAGAAACCAACTCAATTCCGGGTCATCAAGGCAAAAAACGAATTATCACAATTTTGTAGATGGATCACCAATCCGAACAATCCATTGGAATAGTAAGAAAACAGCGAAAGCCCTTCGTGATGTCTCCTACTCACTTATTATGCAACCCAAGTCTCTCTTCAATATCTTATAAGCTTTGGGGTATTATCGAGTCAAAGCCTGATGGATGGAAATTCTATTGGTCAGAGATCTTAAAACATTTCAAAGAAGGTCGAGATGCAGTTAAAAAGGCTGGTAAAGAATTAGAAAAATTTGGGTATATTCAGAAGAAAAAAGCCAAGAAAGGAAATTTGTTTTGTGGGATGGATATTGAGATATTTTACGATCCAGCACTCCCGTTTGATCAGGAAAATCAGGACTCTGTTCGGATTACTGAAAATCAGTCACCCGAGATTCAGAAAACCGAGATTCAGCAATCCAAACATCAGAAAACCGAAATTCAGAACACAAATAAAGATCTAGATAAGCAAAATAGATCTAAGCAAAATAGATCTAATTTCTCTCTTACGCAGAGCGCAGAAAAAGAAATTTTTCAAATTCCAAATTTAGAGGAAATCAAAAAGATTTTTCTTGAAAAGGCTTTGAGAAGTGATGCGGAAAAATATTTTATCTACAGAGAGAAAACTGGTTGGGCAGGAGTAAGAAAATTAGAAGCGGATATTGCCTGGTGGGAAAATGGTCATAAAGAAAAGTTCCCTCACCTTCATCAAGAAAAGATAGTGAAAGCTCCACTCCAAAAAATAAGCCAATCCGAAATTAAACAAGAGGAAGAGCTAAAAAATATTCGCTCCAGCATCAAAGGAATAATCAATCGAACTTCAGGTGATGGATATTTGATCTACGATAAACTCTTTGCCAACGGGCGTATTATCAAAACATCCGAAGGATTTTCAATATCTGTATCAAGTTTTGATGCTTTAAAATTTCAAAAACTATTAGAAGTCATAAATGTAAAAATTGAAATCATTGAGGGGTAGCTAAATTCTCAAAGTTTTTATTGCGTTAATATTTCTATTGGAAAGATTATTTTGCTAAGAAATAAATATTTATTTATTAAACTAATCTTTATAGACCGCATATGCCTGAAAAACTAGTTTTAATACAGGTTCAAGTGACACCAGAGCTTAATAAACGCCTAGGGTTACTAGCCATTCAACTGGACAAAAAAAGTAAAAGAAAATTTGCCGCCGAATTGCTTGAGAAGGCAGTTGAGAGTTTGGAAAAAAAACAAAAAGAGGAGGTTAAATAGTGCGTATTCATCCTATTATAAATCAAAAAGGTGGAGTCGGAAAAACAACAACCGCAATCAACCTTGCTGGAGCTTTATCTCTAAGTAAAAAGAAGGTTTTGATAATTGATTTCGATCCTCAGGGCAATGTCAGCAAAACTCTTTTTAATGTAGAAGACCTAGAAGGTGGCAAAACAATGTATGATTTGCTTGAGCAGGAGATTACAGGAAAGAACACTCTGGCGGTTAAAGACGTAATCAGAAGGTATATTAACCAGAATGTTGAGTTTGATGTATTGCCCTCAATTATAACATTGGCTGCCGCTGAGAGAAAATTATATCATGCCCCAGTTAGCCCAGAGAAGTTTCTGCGTCGCATTTTGGCGAGGATGGAAAAGGAAGGGTTGGTTTACGACACTATTCTTATTGATTGTCAGCCTAGCTTAGGACAGCTAGTAATTAATGTTTTGTGTTGTTCTGAAATTAATGAATTGATCATTCCTATTCAGCCAGACGCTTTTTCAATGCAGGGTTTGGATGGTTTATTTGAAACTTTAACTGAGATCAGAAATGGCTCTGGAAACTCTCCAAAAAGTTATAAATTCTTAATTACAGTTTATGATGATCGCCGTAAGGAAGATCGCGCCCAGAGAAAAGTGATAGAAGAAAAATTTCCAGATAAGGTTTTTGAAACTGTTATACGCCAATGTACCGCCTTAAAAACAAGTCACAGCTACGGTGATACAATTTTTAATCAAGAGCCTAGAAGCAACGGGGCTATTGATTATATGAGTTTGGCAAAAGAAGTTTTGGAGGGTAAGTAAAAATGTCGAAGAAGGAAAGAAAGCAGACAAATCTTAATAGAATTGGTTTATTCGAAACGCCCTCAGTAGTTGATAAACCGGCTGTTGATGAGTCAGTGTTGATTACTCCTCAGAAAGTAGCAAACAAGGAGGCGGCGCCTGTAGAAATATTGGAAACTGAAAAGTTTTTGGAGGATAAGATGTTATATCAGCCTTCTCAGATTGCTCAATCTTCTCGCCCAATGATTAGGGTTGGATTCGAAATATATCGAGATCTCGACAAGAAAATTGAGCTCTTGGTAGTCGAAGAGGGGAAAAAGAAGCGAGATGTAATAAATGAGCTTTTAGAATTCGCTATCGCAAAGCGTTAGTAAGCAAAAAGATTTAATATTTTTATTAGATAAATATTAAATAAATATTTATCTAAATTTTAATCTTACTATTTAATTAAAAAATTAGTAAGGTAGTTAATCATTTAGCTTATTAATT
>CANNMN010000045.1 GCA_947505885.1 Rickettsiales bacterium | reverse complement strand
TTGCGTGTCAGCAACCAGCCTTAAAACTTTTTTGCTTTAGAGCTTAAGACCAGAACAAGTTAACAAATGGAACGCAAGGATTAACTCGTTAAGAACCAGAAAGAGTATTTAAGAACACTCTGAGCAACCCGCAAATTCCTCACCACGTAACTGAGATTTCTTAAATTTTTCAAATCCAAAACATCTCTTCAATTTTCACTGTAATTCTCGCGCAAAATCAGCCGATATTCTAATCGACTTTGTTGCTTTCGAGGTTCTTTGTGAATGATTGTGGCTGCAAGGGGCAATCATTTCTTGTTTAGGTCTGAATTGGTATCGACATCAGTGAATCGGTTGTTTTTCTTGGTAGGGCTCATTTCTCTGGATCGCGAGATTTATCCTTGTTTTTGGTGCTGATTGCAGCGTTGATTAATGGGGCATCAAGTGAGGTACCTAAACACAGGATCAATCTCCGACAAAACTATAACCTCATCTCAAAAAACCCTGCTGCGTAAATATCCAGATAGCTTCCCGCCAAAGAGATGAAGCGGGAATGAGTCTTGGTTTAGCTAAGAACTCAACGTCCCCCTTTTTGAGGAGTCGTCACGATTGGTTCTATTGAGCCGCGATGCATGGTTGTAGCTGGAGAAGCAGAAGCTTGATCTGCTCTGTTTTTCCCTAACGCTTTAACCTCAAATAATGGATTAACGATTTCTGTGAGGCCATTAGGCCCTACAAGATCAGTGGCCAAAGATGCTGATTTACTAGTCAAATCCGTAACAAGATCGTTTCCTGCCAACACTTCTCGCCGAAAGTCTTGATCGTTAAACAATTTAAAAAATCTCTGATTTGCCAAATTCTCCGCTTTATTTTCTAGAACACCTGAATCAGTCAAATGTCTTTTATAAGAAGACTCGAGATCTTTGAGAGTCTTATACATCTCAAGACCAGACCCTAAAACATCATTATTTTCTTGGTTTATTGCGTTCCTGGGATTTCTTTTGTTGAAACTTGTAATGATTGAATTTCTTAGTTCGTCATCAGGAAGAATAACGGGCAAAATAAATGATGAGGCTTCTTCTGTAGTGATTAAATTTCTTAGTTCTCCCTTAGGAAGAATAACCGCTAGAAGAACCGAAACTTCTTTATTTAAGTTTCGAAGTGATGGATGACTCAATTGACCCTTCACTATTTGCCAATCTACATCATCGCGAGATAGAAGATCTAAAACTTCTTCTGCGTCGCCATTTTTAGCAGCAGTAATCAAACACTCGATGACATGTAATTTATCAACGATTTCTGTGTGGCCCTTAAAAATAGCAAACGTCGAAGCCGTGGAGCCATCAGATTTTCTTGCTGCGTTAACATCAGCTCCTCGAGCCAATAATTTATCAACGCTTTCTGTGTGGCCATGTTCAGCAGCAAACGACAAAGCCGTGACGCCATCAGAATCTGCTGCGTTAACATTAGCTTCTCGAGCCAATAATTTATCAACGATTTCTGTGCGGCCCTTTCTAGCAGCAAACATCAAAGCCGTGTCGCCAGTAGATTTTCTTGCTGCGTTAACATTAGCTTCTCGCTCCAATAATTTATCAACGATTTCTGTGTGGCCATTTTGAGTAGCAAACATCAAAGCCGTGAAGCCATCAGATCTTTTTACTGCGTTAACATCAGCTCCTTGAGCCAATAATTTATCAACGATTTCTGTGTGGCCATGTTCAGCAACAAACATCAAAGCCGTGACACCATCAGATCTTTTTGCGTTAACATCAGCTCCTTGAGCCAATAATTTATCAACGATTTTTGTGTGGCCATTTCCAGTAGCAAACATCAAAACCGTGACGCCAGTAGATTTTCTTGCTGCGTTAACACTAGCTCCTTGAGCCAATAATTTATCAACGATTTCTGTGTGGCCCTTTCCAGCAGCAAACATCAAAGCCGTGTCGCCAGTAGGTTTTGTTACTGCGTCAACAACAGCTCCTCGAGCCAATAATTTATCAACGATTTCTGTGTGGCCATTTTTAACAGCAAACATCAAAACCGTGACGCCATCAGATCTTGCTGCGTTAACACCAGCTCCTTGAGCCAATAATTTATCAACGATTTCTGTGTGGCCATTTGCAGCAGCAAGTATCAAAGCCGTGTCGCCATTAGATCTTTTTGCGTTAACATCAGCTTCTCGAGCCAATAATTTATCAACGATTTCTGTGTGGCCATTTGCAGCAGCAAACATCAAAGCCGTGTCGCCAGTAGGTTTTGTTACTGCGTCAACATCAGCTCCTTGAGCCAATAATCCAGCAACGGTTTGGGTTAATCCATTTTCATCCTGAGCTTCCCCTCGAGGATTTCCTGCGGCGGTTATTAGTAGTGAATCCAAGTCTTCTTGTGAGATAGGAGATGCTGCTAAAGAGCTAGGGGTATTTTTCATAAAGATCTAATGACGGATTTGGGTTAAGCTGTAAGACTTATTATTGTTTTTGCGTTTCGGCAACCAGCCTTAAAACTTTTTTACTCTGGGGTTTGCGACTGAAACAAATCAACAAATAAATGGTATGTTGCAAACCTAAATTCCCAGAAAAACCGAAGTCAATTCTTCCCTAGTTCAAAACCTTGAAGAATTTTGCTAGAAATTCGTCAAGTTTTTGAATTAGTTTTGGTCAATTTATTGTAGATTTTTGCTGTTTTGTTGTTTTGGGTGTCAAGATGGCGCACCTCTCCCTTGTTCAGCTCGGCAGTAGATGTGGATTTAAAATTTGGGTAGCAAGTTTTGTATTTTCTTCTGCGAGAACGATCAATCTTTTTAGATTAAAAGTAATCGTCTGCATGAAGGCGTGGAATTGGTTCTTGGCAATTCCTTTGTATCTCGTTCTTTTGCTGCATTTGGAAAAAACTCTTTCGTAATTTTGAACTTAGGGCTCAATACCACTTGTCGAGATCGAAGTTTTTACCCTTCATGTTATTTTTTTTTGATGTCGCAAAGATTGAGATTATTTGCTTTGGCAAACCGTTTAACATTCTTGTCGCAGTAGCCTTTATCGGCATAAACCTCTCCTTATTTTGGCGCGATGTTTTTAAAGCCTTTCGAGTTAATCACGTTGGCGTGATTGATTGCTACTTTGCTGATTAAGCACTATTGCATGCACTCACAGATTTTTATTTTTTTGAGTGAGTTGTAAATTACTCAGTCCTGCAGCCTTTCATCATTTGTCGACGGAGACATGTTGCTTGTAGACGAACCAGAATTTGCTTTTAGCGCCGAATCTAGAGTCTTTGTCTGAGGTAAAACTTGTAACGTTTTAGTTGTTTAACTTTTCAAGTTTGGTCTCAATAGGCCTTGTCTCTTTCTTTCCACAATGTGGCTTTGGAGATCAGATAGGTTGGATCAACAAAGGTAAAAACTTCACCGAAGTAACCCTGAGATTTTAACTAATTACGCAAAGATGCAAAAATCTGAGAAAGTTTTTTAGTATCGATTTTTTCTCGAGCTCGAGTGAAACATGTGTGGTCAGGGGCTTTGTCAAGCAAGCCAAAGTGGCAGAAGAGTTTTGAGAAAATATTTTCTTGAAGAAACTTTTCTGATTCGTGGTCAGAAAGATCTTCAACTAACTAAAGCAATAAGCGCAAAAATATGCGGAAGTTGCCTTAGACCTTGTGGTCAGAGTCTTACTCTAGCTTTTCTAGCTCGAGTTTGTTTTACTCAGATGAATATGGTTTGCACAATCGTCATTTTTTATTATTGAACTCAAAATCATGAAAAGAATTTCCATTCTTGGATCAACTGGATCGATCGGAAAAAACACCGTTGAAGTAATTCAAAATAATTTAAAAAATTTCTCGGTAGTTGCACTTGTGGCAAGAAATGATGTGAAGACTTTAATCGCTCAAGCCTTGTTGCTCAAGCCTTCTTACGTGGTGATCGAAAATGAAGAAAAATTTTCTGAGCTAAAATTTGCGCTAAAAAATTTAAAGAAATGCGAAGTTCTTTGTGGTCGAAAAGCAATTCTTGAAGTAGCAAAAATAAAATGTGATTTGGTGATTTCGGCAATTATGGGCGCGGCAGGAATGTTGCCAACCCTTGCAGCGATTGAAGCGGGATCGAATATTGCTTTAGCCAATAAAGAATCGCTGGTTTGCGCCGGAGAATTTTTGATGGCGGCAGTAGCAAAAAATAAAGTAAAAATTTTGCCCGTTGATTCCGAGCATAACGCAATTTTTCAGATTTTTGAAAATGAAAATCTTGAGGCGATTGAGTCTATTACACTTACAGCATCGGGCGGTCCTTTCTTTAATTCCAAAAAAGATCCTAAGAAAATTTCAATTGCCGAAGCGCTGAAACATCCAAATTGGTCAATGGGCGCGAAAATTTCGATCGACTCGGCAACAATGATGAATAAGGGTTTAGAAGCGATTGAGGCTTTTCATCTTTTTCCAGTTTCTAAAGAGCAAATTAAAATTTTGATTCATCCGCAATCAATTCTGCACGGGTTAGTAAGTTACCAAGATGGATCAAGCCTTGCTGCGCTTAGCATGCCAGACATGAAGGTGCCGATTTCTTACGCACTTACTTTTCCAAAACGGATGAAGATCAAGCATCAACAACTCGATTTAGCGAAGGTAAAAAAGTTAGAATTTTTTGCCGTTGATGAGAAAAAATTTCCAGCGGTAAAGATTTGTCGTGAGGCCTTGGAAACAGATGGATCAGCACCTGCGGTACTTAATGCAGCGAATGAAATTGCGGTGGAAAGATTTTTGCGCGGAGAGATTTCTTTCGATCAAATCACAAAAATTGTCGCGAAAACTTTGGATAAAATTTCGCATCGAAAGGTGAAATCGGTTGAAGATGCCTTGTGGTTTGATCAGCAGGCCAGAGCTTTCGCTGCTAAGTAATTACTCGTTGTCGTCCTGTCATCCCCGCGAAGGCGGGGATCTAGAAAAAGTTTCTAACACATTGCGAGCCTTCCTTAAATCCCAGCTTTCGCGGGGATAAAAACGGAAAAAATATAACTAGAGCGAGAAAGTAATCGATTTCAAATATTCACTTTCCCGAAGCCCTGGATGAATAGGGTGATCAATATCAGCGCCAAAGCTTCTGATTAATTTCGCTTTACGTCCAAGCTTACGGAAACCGTCATTTGCCGCGTTAATCAGGTCTTGTTGACTAACCTGATGCGAGCAAGAGCTGAGCATTAAAATTCCGCCCTCTCTAACTAAGCTTGCCGAAAGTTTGATCAGTTTTTCGTAACCCTTCATTCCCGAGAAAAAATCTTTTTTGCTTTTGACAAAAGCTGGAGGATCGAGAAGAACAATGTCGAAACGCCTCTTTTGGAATTCAGCATTTTCTAAAAGTGCATAAACTTTTTCGTGAATAAATTCAGCATTTTCAGGTAAAGAAAGTTTAACCGGAGAAGAATCAACAAAAGTTACTGATTTTGCGCCGCCTTTCAATGCATTAAAGCCAAATCCACCTAGGTAGCAGAAGGCATCAAGCACATCGCAATCTTTAGAAATTGAAGCAACAAATTCACGATTTTTTCTTTGATCAAAAAACCAGCCAGTCTTTTGGCCAGCTCTTACGTCGATCAAATATTTGATGCCATTTTCTTCGATTTCGATTTTTTCAGGAATTTCTCCTTTGACGATTTTGGTCTCTATTTCCAAGCCTTCATACCTTCTCATTTCGATGTCGTTACGGAAAATAATCGCGGCATCAGGAAATATTTTTTCGAGTGCAGAGATTAAAAGCGGTGAAAGTTTTTCCATTCCTGCGGTTGAAATCTGACAAGAAATAACATCGCCGAAGAGGTCGATTACAAGGCCAGGAAGGAAGTCAGCTTCAGAATGAACTAGGCGGTAGAAAGGCTTGTCGAAGAATCTGTCGCGCAAAGCTTTTGCTTTGAGAATTCTTCTAACAAAAAAATCTTCGTCGACTTTTTCAGAAGATTTGTGACTTAAAATTCTTCCAGAAATCAAGCTTTGTGGGTTGAAATAAGCGAGTGCGCAGGTTTCACCTTTTTGAATTTCAACTTCAACTAGCGAGCCTTTTTCTAAACTTTTTAATTCAGCAAAATTTTCAATTTCATTAGAGAAGATCCAAGGATGGCCGTAGACAAGACGTAGCTCGTGAGATTTTTTAATTTTTAGTTTTAGCATTTTTTAGAAGATTAGATGTAACAGTTCAGCAAGTAGAAATCCGACAGCAAGCCACTTAAAATTTTTTCTCTTTTTCTTTGATCTTGACCACTTGAGTAAGAAAAATGGATCGCGGTGAAAAGATAAATAAGCCGCTTCTGCAGATGCGTTATTAGTGAGCTCAGACAGTTTTTTTAGTTTGAAATCAGAAAAATCTTCAAACGCAAAATTAACAAAATCCAAATCAGAAATTGTGTGCGTGCCGCTGGAGTCGAAGCCAATATTTTTTGTTAAAGGTTTGCTGCTATGCACAGTGTAGCCACTGTTTTTAAACATGCTGTAAGACATTTGGATGTCCCAAGCATTGATGCGATTTTCTTTTTGCATGCGCAACATGTCAAACATGTTTCCGCCGGCGCGGTTAAAGGCTTTGATTAGTTTTTTATTTTTAGCAAATTCGGCGTAATCCTTTATTTCAAAATCAATTTTTTGCCAACGATCCCTCCAAGTTCCCCAGCCCCAAGATGAACTTTTGCCTTGGACAAAGAAGACGTCATCAGAATAATTTTCAGGAAATTTAATAAGATTTTTTGGGTAGTTAAAACCACTGACGCACCAGACATCTTTTTCACCTCGGTAAAAATCTAATGATCTATTGGTGAAGTTTAAAAAATCTTTTGCGGCGATGATGTCATCTTCGACAACAATCACAGAGTCATGATTTTCTAAGACGGATTGGATGCCGAATATTATCGAAAATTGCGAGCCGTGATTAACTTCTCTTTTAGTGACGTGAATTTTTTTGAAGCCACTCAATGAATCGACAACTTCGTGAACAGATTTTATTGCGGCTAAATCTTTAATATTTCTTGGTCCGTCGCAGAAAATAAAAATTTCTGAATCCTGCGCTAAGTCGTTGAGCAACAAGGCCTCAAGAACTATTTTGGTTTTGTCGGCGCGATTAAAGCAAAAGAAAGCAATCGGAGCGTTTTTCATAAAATTGTTTGATAGACTTGCTTCATTTCTGTTGCGGCTTTTTGCCAAGAGAATTTTTTATTTTGTTCGTAACCATTTGCGATCAATTCAGCTCTGAGTTCGGCGTCGCTGATTATTTTTTCGACAGAAGCTTTAATTGCCTGTGGATCTTTTGGATCAAAATAAAGTGCAGCATCTCCTGCAGCTTCTGGAGTAGCGGAAACATTGGCAGCAAGAACTGGGCAGCCACAGGCGAAAGATTCTAAAATCGTCACGCCAAAGCCTTCGTAGTAAGAGGGTGAGATGAAGGCGAGGGCAGTTTTGTAAAGAGTGATTAAATCGCGATCTTCGCCAGATACTACTCTGACTTTTTTTTCTAATCCTAAATTATCTAGGAAGCGCTTTTCTTTTTTGTCGAAAGGCGCACCAAAGCAAATAAGTTCTAGGTTGGGATTGTTTCTTAAAACTTCTGAAATCGCCGAAAGCATGAAGTAAAAATTTTTGTAAATGCTGCGATTGCCGACGAAAAGTAAGAAATCTTTTTGCGGTTTTTTTGCTTCCGTTGTCGCGATTAATTTTTCATCAAGCGAGCAGGCTTGGTAAATGACGGCGATTTTTTCTTCTTTGATGTCGATGAATTTTAGTAGATCTTTTTTTGTCTGCTCAGAAACGACGATTATTTTATCTGCCTTTAGCGCCAATTCTTTTTTCAAAATCGCAAGGCGATCTTTGAGCGGAAACATCTCCGGAAAGAGTTCGTAAATCATGTCGTGAATTGTAATCACGAATGGCTTACCACTCAGAGAATTCAAGAAGTAGTCGTTGTAGTAAGTGGCGTGAAAAATATCGAACTCACCGGAATTAAGAATTTTTTTTGTGACTTCTTGATTTTGATCGGGCGATTTTTTGAAGAAATTAAAGCGAGATTTTTCAGCAATTTGAAGGTCAGCAATTCCTGTCTCGGCCTTCAAATATTCGTTATCGCAATGATGAATTGGCAAACTCGCTTCTGGCCCAATCTCTTTGATCAGATTGTAGAAATAACGAGAGATTCCACCGTGTTTTTGCGCAGAAAAAATCTGATAATCAAACAAGATTTTCATGATCAGAAAAAGTTTTTGAGGTAAGGATTTCGGTTATTTCACAGCGGCGATCGACCTTGGTTTTTAAAAGGTGGTAGAAGATTTCATTGTTAGAAATTTTCTTTTTCTTTCCGATGATTTTGTAAAAAATCAGGGTCAATTTTTGCTTCAAAAGATGAGTGAAAATAAAGAGATCAGATGTTTTTAGTTCTGGTTCATTTTTGCAAAGAAGATGAAGAAATCCATTGGTGTAAAATTTTAGACCAAATTTTTTAGCGATGAATTTTAGAGTTTTTTGCGAATAAAATGAGATGTGCTGTCCGCTTGTTTTTGAGTAATACCACCAGTCGTTTTTTGGTAATTTGCCGTCGGGCATTAGCTCAGTTGTAAAAAGAATATTGTTGGATTTTTTTAGCAACTCTTTGATCTCGCTGATTGGATCTGGAAAATGTTCAAAGCTTTCGAAGGAAGTAATG
>CANNMN010000044.1 GCA_947505885.1 Rickettsiales bacterium | reverse complement strand
CGGAGTTGGCGGAATTTTTTATGATTATTTAGATAGCGGAAATTTTGAAAATGACTTCGAATTTACCAAAAATGTCGGCCGCGCCTTCCACGAAATTTTCCCAAAATTAGTGCGTCGTCATATGTTTAAGAAGTGGACGGATGAGCAACGCGAACATCAATTGCGCAAGCGAGGATTATATACCGAATTCAATCTTCTTTACGATCGCGGCACAAGATTTGGCTTGATGACCGGTGGAAATGTGGAGGCAATTTTGATGTCTCTGCCGCCAGTGGCAAAGTGGGAGTAATTTTACCCTTAAACAATATTTTTGTTTTTAGAAAATCCTGAGCAAGCATCAGTGTACATGCCAACTTGCAGGTTAACGAAGTCTATATCGAATGGCGGTAGTAAATGAGTCTTCCATAAGAATTAGCTTAAATTCGTATCAAAGAACTTAAATCCGCGCCAAATACTTGGAGTTACAACCGATACATGATTTTCTGCAGCAATTATTTCAACTTTGCCGACGACGTTGGAAAGTTCTGTAATTCCTAAACAGGCTTTTTTCAGCACCTCAACATAGTTATTCATACGATCATCTTTCTCTTCTCCGCCAATTGAAAAATAGGCAAATTTTTTCGTGTCAGAAATTTTTCTCTTCAAAGCCTCAAACATCTTTTTTTCTTGATAATATTCAGAAGCTAAAACCGGTGTAATAGCGATGTATTTTGTAAAATTTTCAGGATGGCAAAATAGCATAAAGCTCACAAAAACCCCTCCGAATGAGTGACCAATTAAAATACGGTCTTGGGTGGTTCTAAATTTTTGATCAATCAATGGAATGACTTGATGATTTATGAATTGGGCAAATTTTTCAGCCTGTCCCGAAGCACTAACAATTTCATCAATTTCAGCCTCACTAACTCCCTTAGAAAAAATATTTTTATTTACTTTCCAGGGCAAAAAATCCCTGTCTCTGTTGACTTCAATTATGTGTCCGCGTTTTTTTTGATCTACCTCTTTGAAATCCAAATCCTTATGTCCGATGCCAATAATAATATAATTTTCATAAATTCTTTGAACCCCATAACAAACTGAAAACAAATATTGTGGATCGAGCAGAAACAAGGTTGGATATGGTTTATTGCTAGTTTTATAATCGTTGGGGAGCCTGATAAATAAACTATATTCGACTTCGTTATAATTCGATTTGAGATCGATAATTTCTGTGTATGGAAGTGTTATCATGTTACTAGTTTTGGTTCGTTTTTGAAATTTACTCCAACTTATCGATTAACTTTCTGTTGCTGATCTTGCCATCATTTACACTCAGAAATTCATGGCCAATAAATTGACTGCCATCCAAGACTTTATTCTTTATCAAATCCAGCAAGCTGTGATTGCCAAGCTCCCCATTAATTTCTATGTTGAGGGCGTTAGCCATGATGGGCCATAGGCTTAAAATATAAGAAGTGTAAACAGTTTTGTCTTCATTGGGCAAAGAGGTTGAAATTATTCCGCAGAGCTCACCATTCTTGTTAAATGCCGGTCCACCACTCATTCCTGATTCGGCGTAAGAATTTGTTTCAAAACATGGAAATGGTAACTTTACCGTATCGCGTCGAACTGGATAAATTTTTGTTACTTTTCCGCTAGATAAAGTCGGCTTGTCTTTTATGTCTATGTGATTCCCGCCAGCCTCATTGATTGAAAATTTCATTTCAGTTCCGTGATATCCAAAAGAAAATATCTCCTCTCCGACTGATGGAGGGTTTAAGTTAAGGACGGGAGCTCCCCATCGCTTTGCTTCTTTGTATTGAGCGGCAATATCATTATACGGGACTATCTGGATTAAACACATGTCAGAGTGGGTAGATCTAAAAATTTTATGCGGTGTCCAGATGGATAAATATTCTTGATCGTTTGGCAAAATTTGGATTACCCAAACTTCGCACCCATGAACATCACATACATCATTTTCAACTTTGATTTTGAGGTTGAATGGATTTTGTTTCTCAAATATGTCATCTATCACATGAGCAGCAGTCATAATAACGCTGTTTAATATTATCACTCCGGTTCCTGCTGTGTAGCATTTATTGCTAGATGGGTCAAAGACAATAAGTCTTACAACATGCTCACATATCGCAGATTTTGGATCGATGCTTTTTGGTATTGGAGAAGAATATAAATCTGACATTTTACATGCGGGTGTCGCGACTAAGATTGCCATGAGAAAAAATTCAGCAGTCTAAAAAGTGTAAATCATTCCCAAATGTGCCACGCCCATTTGGGTTTCGCTTTGGCCATTTTGGTAGTGAGCATTGAATTTTTGAATGTCGTAAGCGGCTTTGATGCTGAGATCGGTTAGAGGAATATCGAATAATATTCCGACTCCGTAAAGCGGAGTGGCTCTGCGATTAGAAACGTCGGTGTCATATTTAAGGCTAGCGAATCCGTAAGTTATGAAGGGAGTGATCCAGGGTAGAACGGTAATGCCAAGATTGGCTTTGGCGCCGTAGCGATCATTTATTTTAAAATTCGGACCGGTGCCAGAAGTGTTTTGATTAAAGCCGCGAGCGGAAGAATTCAGGCGCTCGTAAAAAATTTCTGCGGAAGCGAAGAGAAACAAAGGATCAACACGAAAGCCAAGATTTGCACCGTAGCCCTCGTTATTAGCATTGGTTTTAGCGCCATCGCTTGGGCCGAGTAATGTTGAAGGATTGTCAGATTTATTTCGAGTTTGAGAATGCAATATATCAACACCAATAAACAAACCAGAGGCGGCTTGAACTTGTGACGAAAGCAGAAATGTGGCGCAAAAAATGGACAGAAATTTTTTCAATTTTATCAAATTAATTTAATCATTGGCACATCAGATCTATAATGTTTTAGATGTCACTCTCGTTAATTATTCTTAAGGAAAATTTGGAAACTAAGCCGCAAAACATCACTATTTTTGTTGATGTGCAAAACATCTACTACACTACAAAACAAAGGCATCAAAGGCATTTTGATTACAACGCATTTTGGAAAAAAGTTACGGCGAATCGCAATGTTGTAAAAGCTTTTGCTTACGCGATTGATCGTTTTGATGAAAAACAAAAACAGTTTCAAAATATTTTGCGGGGCATTGGTTTTGAAGTGAAGTTGAAGCCATTCATTCAAAGAAGTGATGGCTCGGCCAAGGGTGATTGGGACGTTGGAATCACGATCGACATGATGGAATATGCCAAAGAATCTGACGTGGTTATTCTTCTTTCTGGTGACGGAGATTTTGATTTGTTGGTGCAGAAAATTAAAAAAGATTTTGGCGTTGAAGTTGAGGTTTACGGCGTCAAAGAATTAACCGCTGATTCTCTTATTTCAGCAGCATCAAGATTTGTGCCGATCGAAGAGGGACTATTATTATAAAGCTTCCCGAGGTTTTGTTTTTTTAGCAAAAAATAAGAATAAAATTCAGAAGCAAGAGCCGCCAATCTTTTGGAGTTAAAAATAATTTCTTGCGTGAATGCAGAGAAATTATTTTTGGCAATTCCGTGAAATTTTTTTGTTTGGAGAAGGCGCGTTTGAGTTGGGCTCGAATTGCGATGTATTAGATATCGAGATCATGATTTTCCCCTCTAATATTATTTTTGAGGGCTCGGGCACATAGATGAAGTTTTTTGAGCGTGGCCTGCCTGGCGTTTTTATTGCAGAAGAAGCTAAATCTTCTAAACAGGCCACCTCAATTTGTTTCGGCTCGAATGAAGTAATAAATTTCTGTTAAATTCTTATTAAGAATAGATTGATTTACAAAAAATGAATCAGTCTTGAGATCTAGAGAGCGCTATCTAGCGCTGGCATTAATAACAAGAAATTAATAAGTAAAAACCACAAAATTTTAGATGGGTTTTGATTCAAAATTTAAAGCATAACTGTACTTGTACGGCTCTTATCGCGATGACCTTGATCAATTCGCAATGTTTCCGTATCAACTTTAGGAATATCCTGAAGAAGAATGCCTTGGGCAATTTGGTCTGCAATATAACAAATCACAGGTCCGCATTCGGTATTATTGCCTCTATCTTGTAATTGTAACATTTTTGGTGTTTCCTCTACTTCTATATAAACTTCTTCTTTAGTTGCAGCCATTATGGCCTCTTGTAAGGCATTTAATAATTCAACCTCTTCCGTCTCGTGACAAACTCCTAGAGGGTCGATAGTCATCATTGTTATTCTGCCTTGCTCTTTCTCGAATCGTAATAATTTCCAATGGGAATCTGCTTCTTCTGAACCTGTTAAATAAGGGCACAGAAAAATGTCTTTTTCATGACTGTTTATGAAGTCTGTAAACTGAATTGATTCCAATTGAGCTCTATGTATTTCTAAGGCAGAGATCTTTTCTAATGAATGCTCTTTATTTCTTCTTCTTAAATTCGCCTCTGATGAAATCTCAATGTGAGAGATTTGAACTCTATCCAAATGCTGAGATTTTGGATCGCGTTTCGATCGTTCTTCATATTTTTCTAAAGCAGATTTAACTTGCATTTGATCATAAGGCTTGGCCTTACTTCTTGCAGCTTCCTCTCTCAAAGATTCTGCAATTGCTCTCTTGAGTCCCATATCTTCTGTAGAGAGATTGGGTGATGGTATTTCTTTCTCCAAAACTGAAGATTCTAAAGCTATCTTAATTTGTCTTTCCTCTTCTGCACTGGCTTTAATACGGGCGGCAATTGCGGCATCGGCAGATGCCTTAGATTCTGCTAGAATCTCCTCTAGTTGTCTTTCCTCTTTTTCTGAAGCAGATTGTTCCTCTTCTAAAGTAGATTCAAAACGAGATGCGGCTCGCTTTAAATAAGCAGTTGGAGATTTTACCATACCATTTTTCTCTAATTGCACTTCTGCGTTGGGTTTTGTCGATTCAGGATCTGGTAAATTAAATTTTACTCTTCTTTCAGGTTTCTTGAGTTTTGCCGCTCCGGTTAAAGATTCTGCTCTTTGTGTTGCAGCTTGTTTTTGTATAGAATTGTGACTTTCAATACTATCCATTAAAGAATTCAGGGTTGATAAATTTGATTTATAATCACTATATTTTTCTGAAGCGCTTTGTTCAAAAGCTTGCATTACCCTTAAGGAATTTTTCAGTTCAGTAAAATCATCAATATTACCTGTTCTCGCAAGTAGCCTCAGCACAGCTAATTGCCCTATAGCGGCCGATTTTTCAGGATAGGGTTTAAGACCCAGGTTATGCCTAATACCCATTTTATGATCCTTTAATGAATCTACTACCGCTTCTATTGTTTTCTTCAGCGTCTCTTTTATTTCTTCGGGCTTAGCATTAGCTGGGATTTTGGTGTCAACAATAAGAACTGATTCCATTAGCGATGCTGCTGTCGTTAAAGTTTCATTATCAGATGAAATTTGATTCTCCCGCATGATTCTTATACAAGCTTGAAATGCCTCTACCTTTTGAGCTTCTGTATTTTCTAACCCTAGCGGACTGTTCCAATCAAATTTACCTTGTGACCTAATCTTGGAATCAGTCGATAGAACCATCATAACCGCTGCATTTAGTTCAGAAAATGCACGCTCATCTTGCTCGGGTATTTCTATACCAAATTTTTCTCCTAAATGGGCCAAATTACAGTATGGAAAATTAAGCATTGTCAATTTCATAGAGCTCCTGTTTTTAATTAATCAAAAATGCAAATTGATATTTTTGGTCTAAAGTAAGTAAAATCTATAAACGAATTTAAGATGAAAAATCTGCTATTTGTCCATTAGAGAGACATTGCAAATCTAACTTCCAAAAAATTCAGGAGTCGAATTTTTTAGTTTCAAAATTCTGAGTTAATTTTGATTAATTTATTGTGACTTTTTGCTATTTTGTTGCTTTTCGTTCTAGGTTAGCGCCCCCTTCTTTTGTCGATGTTGCGAGTTGTGATGGGTTTAAATTTGAGTGATGAGTTTTGAGATTCTTCGGCAAGCAAGATAAGTTTTGAGTCGGAGTTTTGTTATAACTTTTCTAATCCGAGTTCAGTTTTGCATAAATCTCGCAGGGTTGAAGTTTAGTAAACTTGACTCTGCAGGACTAAGTCGCCTAGGTAAATCATCATCTCCATTTGTTTTTCATCGCTAATGGCGAAAGCGAGGCGACAATCCAGAGTAAGAACTAAATTGTCGCCGTCTCCTTGTCGCGCTTATAATGAGCAACTTTTGCTCGGATAACAAAATGAAGCGTTGATAAAGCTTAAATATCTAGGCCTTCAGCGTCTTTGCCAAATATTTTCCAGTTACTGATTTTTTATTTTTCGCGATTTCCTCTGGAGTGCCTTCGGCCACAATATAACCGCCTTTTTCGCCACCACATGGGCCGATGTCGACGATGTGATCTGCGGTTTTTAGAACATCGAGATTGTGCTCAATTACAAGAATTGAATTTCCAGAATCGACTAGTTTGTGAAGCACTCTCAAGAGTTTGCTGATATCTTCAAAATGCAGACCAGTTGTCGGTTCGTCGAGAATATATAAAGTATCTCCCGTCGCTTTTTTACTCAGTTCTTTCGCTAGTTTAATCCGCTGCGCTTCGCCACCAGAAAGAGTTGTCGCGCTTTGTCCGATGCGGATGTAATTGAGACCAACATCACAAAGTGCTTTAAATTTTTCGTAGATGTGAGGCATTCCATTGAAGAAATCAGCAGCATCTTCTGCAGTCATTTCAAGCACGTCAGAAATCGATTTGTCTTTATATCTAATTTCCAAAGTTTCGCGGTTGTAGCGCTTGCCATGACAAGTTTCGCAACGCACGTAAACGTCAGGAAGGAAATGCATTTCGATCTTGATTAGCCCGTCGCCTTGGCAGGTTTCGCAGCGGCCACCTTTGACGTTAAATGAAAATCTTCCGACCTTGTAGCCACGAGCTTTTGACTCTGGTAAGTCGGTGTAAAATTCACGAATGAAGGTGAAGGCTCCGACGTAAGTACAAGGGTTAGAGCGTGGGGTGCGGCCGATTGGCGATTGGTCGATTTCAATTATTTTGTCGATGAAATGGTGGCCAGAAATCCCAGTGTAAGGACCAGGAAAAACTTTTGCTTTGTTCAAGATCTTATCCAGTGCGGGGTAGAGAGTTTTAATAATTAAACTCGATTTTCCGCCACCAGAAATTCCCGAAATTGCGGTAAAAATTCTTAGTGGAAGATTCAGGGTAATATCCTTGAGGTTGTTTAGAGTAGCGCCTCTCAAGTTGATCATTCTTTTCGGATCAATTTTACGACGTTTGATTGGAATTTCGATTTTCTTTTTGCCGCTCAAATATTGACCAGTAATACTATTTGGATCATTGATTACGAAATCAGGTAAGCCGGCAGAAATAATTTCACCGCCGTGAATTCCTGCGCCAGGACCGACGTCGATTAAGTATTCTGCTTCGCGCATCATTTCTTCGTCATGCTCAACAACTATTACCGAATTTCCTAGGTCGCGGAGATTTTTTAGTGTTGCGATCAGTTTGTCATTATCAGATTGATGTAGGCCAATAGAGGGCTCATCGAGTACGTAAATCACGCCAGAAAGTCCTGATCCAATTTGTGAAGCAAGGCGAATTCTTTGCGCTTCACCGCCAGATAAAGTTCCGGCTTCGCGATTTACCGTTAAATATTCGAGACCAACATTACGCAAGAAACCCAAGCGGCGCGTAATCTCTTTAAGTAATCTTTCGGCGATTTGGTTTTGAGTCGAAGTAAGTTTTTTTGGTAAATTTTCAAACCAATCAACAGTGCCTTCGATTGAAAGTCTGCTTAATTCGCCAACGTGAATTCCATCAATTTTAACAGCAAGAGATTGCTCGTTAAGCCTGTAGCCGTGACATTTATCGCAAGTTCGCGATGCTTGGAATTTAGTTAATTCTTCTTGAAGCGACTCACTTTCGCTTTCCAAATATCTTTTTTTCAAGCTGTTAACGACGCCTTCAAAAGATTTTTTAACTTTGATCGCTTTCAGGCCATCTTCGATTTTAATTTCGACTTCGTCTTCGCCGGTTCCGTAAAAAATTTTCTCTTTGATTTCGTTAGGAAGAGTTTTGAAAGGAACGTCGAGACTGAAATTATAGTGCAGCGACATTGCTGCCAGAACTTGTTGGTAGAAGCGCTCTTGCACACCTTGCCAAACATTAATTGCGCCTTGACGAAGCGTTAGGTTTTCATCTTCAACAACGAGATCTGAGCTAAAATACATCTCGGTTCCAAGTCCGTTACAATGCTTACAAGCGCCGAATGGAGAGTTAAAAGAAAAGAGGCGAGGCTCTATTTCAGGAATCGTAAAACCAGAAACTGGGCAAGAAAATTTTTCGCTAAAAATAATGTAATCACCAACTTTGTGCTTGGTTTTTGCGCCTTCTGGAAGGCTAACGATTTCAACATAGAGTAAACCATCAGAGGCTTTTAATGCAGTCTCAACCGAGTCAGCAAGCCTGTTGCCTAGATCTTCAGACATTACAACGCGATCGACAATAATGTCGATGTCGTGCTTTTTATTCTTGTCGAGCGGAGGAAGAATTTCGTTTAGATCGTGAACATTTCCATCAACTTTAATGCGCTGAAAACCTTGTTTGCGTGCGCCCATCATTTCTTTTCTGAACTCACCTTTTTGGCCACGAACGATTGGCGCAAGGATGTAAATGCGAGTTTTTTT
>CANNMN010000043.1 GCA_947505885.1 Rickettsiales bacterium | reverse complement strand
TTCTTTTCCACAAAGCACGAAACGCACGCATCGAAGACACAATCGGATAATAATAAACGTGATATTTTTCAGCAATTTCAGCAAGGCGGTAAGGCATGCCAGCACCGCAAGTAATGCCGTGAATTAATCCTTTTGAACCCTCGAGAATTCCGTGCAAAACGCGCTCAGCTCCACCCATTTCCCACAAAACATTCATGTGGATACGGCCATTTCCGCCAGAAATATCGTGAGCAATTTTTGCTTGCGTGATACCGCCAGTGATTGAATCAGCAATTAATTCTTCATGTCTTTCGCGACGAGTGTGAGTCTTGTAAATCAACGGGATATATTTTCCATTCTCATCAATATTATCAGCATTAACTCCTGAAAAAGTTCCAACAGCGCCAGCTTTAGCAAAATGACCAGCAGTTACGCCAGTAGTTATTCCAACACCTTTTCCACCTTCAATAATTGGTAAAGTTTCAGCGCCAGAAATGGCAAAGTTTTTGATTTTTTTTAGCAAGGGAGACTCCGATTTGAGGGGGGAATTTTGTAATCAAGAAATATGGCGCGAAGCTAGGAATTAGCTGGCAAAATATCAATTGGAAATTTTCAATAGCCGCAAAGCTAGCAACCAACAATCAGCAACTAAATTTAATGCAATTCATCGACGAAGTAAAAATTAATCTCCAAGCCGGAAATGGCGGAAATGGCGCGTCAAGTTTTCGCCGCGAAAAATTCGTACCACGCGGCGGACCAGATGGCGGAGACGGCGGACGCGGCGGCAGTATCATTTTAGAATGCGTAAAAGATCTAAACACTCTGATCGACTTTCGCTTCAAACAACATTTTGTAGCTAAGAACGGCTCAGCTGGAAAAGGAGCAAATAAGAACGGACTTTCTGGCGAAGATTTAATTCTGCGCGTTCCAGTCGGCACACAAATTTTCTCTGACGATAAATCTGAATTAATCGCCGATCTAACCCAAGATGGAGAGCGCTTCACAATCGTTAAAGGAGGTCGCGGCGGACTCGGAAACGTAAACTTTAAAAGCTCGATAAATCAAGCTCCAACCTTTGCCCAAAAAGGCGAAGTCGGTGCAGAACTCTGGGCCAGACTCGAATTAAAACTTCTCTCTGATGCTGGATTACTTGGAATGCCTAACGCCGGAAAATCAACCTTCCTTGCCGCAACCACTCGCGCTAAACCAAAAATCGCTGACTACCCTTTTACCACTCTCAAGCCACAACTTGGGGTTGTTTACGTCGACGAATATGAATTTGTTTTAGCTGACATTCCCGGCTTAATCGAAGGCGCTTCCGAAGGTCGCGGACTTGGTGATCGCTTCTTAAAACACGTTGAACGTTGCGGAGTTTTACTTCATTTAATCGACGGTTCCGCCGAAGATGTTGTTGAAAATTACGCGACAATTCGCGGAGAACTTGCTGGCTACAGTGAAGAATTAGCGAGTAAAAAAGAGATCGTCGCCCTCAATAAAATTGACATTCTAGATGCTGATGAGTTGAAGAAAAAAATCGCCGCATTAAAGAAATTCCTAAAAAAATCCGGACAAAAACTTCCAAAAGTTTTCGCCCTCTCCGCCGCAACTGGTCAAGGAACTACTGAGATTTTGCGAGAGCTCTACCGAAAAATAAAAGATGAAAAATAGTACAGCATTAATTACCGGAGGATCGAAAAGAATAGGTCGCGAGATCTCGATTTTCCTAGCTTCACAAGGCTATGATCTAGTGATTAGTTATAATGAATCTAAGAACGAAGCAGAAAAATTAAGCAAAGAAATCGTCAAAAAATTCGGCGTAAAATGTGAAATTTTTAAGGCTGATTTACGCGACGAAAAACAAACAAAAGAACTCGCAAAATTTGTTAGAAATAATTCTAAAAAATGGAGTTTGTTAGTTAACAACGCATCAGTTTTTCAAAAATCTAAATTCCTTACCGCAGCAGAATCTGAAATGTCTGACAACTTCAATATTCATTTCTTTTCGCCACTAATTCTCGCCAAAGAATTCGCAAAAAGCGCGCCAAAAAACGGACAAATAATTAACCTCACCGACAAAAATATCACTCGCTACGAAACCAGTTATTTTTACTACTTACTCAGCAAAAAATCTTTGGCCGAATTAACCAAAATGCTCTCAGTTGAACTGGCGCCAAAAATCAGAGTTAATGGAATCGCGCCGGGTTTTATTTTAAATCCAATCGACAATTCAAGCGCAGATAATTTCGTCAAAAAAATTCCCCTGAAAACCAAAGGTGAAGTAGAAAATATTGTGCAAGCAGTTGAGTTTTTACTAAAAAATAAATTCGTCACCGGTCAAATTTTATTCGTCGACGGAGGAGCTTCACTAAACCATGCAGGATAAATTAGGAATTTTCGCCGGACGCGGGAAATTGCCGCAAATGCTGATCTCAGACTGTCAAAAAAAAGGTCGTCAATTTGTTGTATTTTTACTCGAAGGAGAAATTTACGAAGAAGATTATTCTGCCTTCAACCCAAGAAAATTGGGTTACGGCGAAGTTGAAAAATTTTTAAAAATTCTTCATGAAAACGATGTGAAGAATTTGGTCTTCATCGGCGGCGTAACTAAGCCAAATTTTTCTGCGCTTAAAGTCGACAAGACCGGCGCGATTTTACTCGCTAAAATTCTCACTAATAAAATTCTTGGCGACGATGCCGTGCTACGTACCGTAATTAATTTCTTCGAGAAAAAAGGCTTAAAAATTCTACGAATTGATGAGTTACTTGATTGTGTGGTGTCAAAGAAATCAATACTCGGCAAGCATTCTCCCAGCGCAGAAAATCTCGTCGACATTGCACTTGGAATTTCCGCAGTGAAATATTTTTCAAAATTTGACGTTGGCCAATCTCTCGTTGTTGCGCAAAAACAAATCATTGCGGTTGAGGCTCTCGAAGGCACTGATGAAATGATTAAAAGATGTAAAAATCTGCGCCAAAATTCTGTGCTCGTAAAAATGAAAAAATTCAAACAAAGCAGAAAAGCTGATTTGCCAACAATCGGAATTGAAACTGTAAAAAATTGCGCTGAAGCCGGAATCAAAGGAATCGCCATTCAAGCCAATTCCACACTAGTCTTAGAAAAAGAAAAACTCATCAAAGTTGCTGACGAATTAGGATTATTTCTAACAGTGATTTAATGATACTTTTCCTGAATTTTCACCTCAGTGGAGATTAATGGGAAAGTCCGATGGTTTAAATCTCATCCTCGCGCAGTCGGAAATTCAGGAATTTTTACAAATGCAACTAACTCAAAATTTTTCTCCAGAAGTAAAAAAAATATTCGAAATCTTTGGCGCTAACATTCGCTTGGTTGGTGGATGCGTACGTGACTTGCTCTTGGAGAAAAAAATAAATGATTTCGACTTTGCGACAAAATTCCTTCCCGACGAAACAACAAAAATCTTAGAAAAAAATAAAATCAAAGCGGTACCGACCGGCATCAAATTTGGCACGATCACCGCCGTCGTGAATGGTCAGAATTTTGAAATTACCACTTTACGCAAAGACAATGAAACCGACGGACGTCACTGCGCACCAGAATTCGTCGATGATTATTTACTCGATGCCTCACGCCGAGACTTCACGATGAACGCTCTCTACATGGATTCTCTAGGCCAGATCACTGATTACTTCGACGGAATTTCCGATCTCAAAAAACAAAAGCTTCGCTTCATTGGCGACGCAGAAAAAAGAATAGAAGAAGATTTTTTACGCATTTTGCGCTTCTTTCGCTTTAGCTGTGAATATGCTGCAGAGCTTGATTCTGAAGGGCTTAAGGCCTGCACAAAACAAAGGAAAAATCTTAAAAAACTTTCGCGCGAAAGAATCAGGCAAGAATTTTTAAAACTTATTTTTAGTCAAAAAAAAGAGCGAGTAGTCGCGATTTTAAAAATTCTAGAAGAAGAAAAAATTGCTGAAGAAATTTTTTCTTCACCCCTCGACATTCCAGCATTTGAAAGACTTCAAAGCGAAGATCAAAAATTAAAAATCGCCACCCTTTTTCTAAATAAAAACTTCAAACCCGAAGAAATTTGCGCAACAAATTTTGAGAAAAAACTTTTTAACTTTTTGCTTTCAACCTCTCCAAGTCTAGACTTAAGGCTGCTCCGCGCTTTTAACAATGACGAATTGGTTTGGAATTTTTGTCTTTTTGTTGCGGCAAAAAATAATCTTCCTCTCCCAAAAAAATTCCAAAAATTACCAGAATTTCCGATTGAGGCCAAGGATCTAATCGAGCTTGGCTTCAAGAATAAAGAACTTGGAGACTCCCTGGATAAATTAAAAAAACTTTGGGCAGAAAGTGATTTTGAACTCGGTAAACAATCTCTTTTAGACAGCCTCCTTTGAAAATCATTTTAGCGATTTTCAAAGAGAGTTAATCAACAAATAAAATGAAAAAATTCGGCGACCTCTTCTCTCTCATTCCATTTTTTAAACCTTACCGACGCGAAGTTTTTTTTGCGTTATTAGCCCTGCTAATTACCGCGCTAATGGTTTTATTTTTTGGCAAAGCCCTCAAATATTTAATTGACCTCGGCTTCACCAGGCAAGACTCCTTCTCGCTAAATCTTGTTTTACTAATTTTTGTTGGCGCCGTTTTAATAATGGCCGTCGCTGGATTTTATCGCTCTTCGCTAATCAATTCCGCCGCCGAAAAAGTAATCGCCGATCTGCGCAAAAAAGTTTACAACCACATTATTCGCGTCTCCGCCGAATTTTTTGAAATCACCAAAACTGGGGAGGTAATTTCCCGCCTCACCGTCGACACAATTGTGCTCTACAACATTCTCAGCAACACCCTCTCCTTCTTACTGCGTAACAGCTTGCTTTTCCTTGGTGGAATCTGCTTTTTATTTTTAACTAGTTTCAAGCTCAGTGTAATTTCTTTGGCATTAATTTTAGTCGCGATCTCGCCGATTATTTTAATGGGTCGCCGCGTAAAAAATTTGTCGAAAGAATCTCAAGAAGCCCTAGCCGCAGTCGGAGCTCATGTCGAAGAAAGCATCAACGGTGTAAAAACAATTCAGTCTTACCTTTGTGAAGAAAAAGAGGCGCGCAATTTTTTTAGTTTTGTTGACAAAGCACTCGAAGCGGCACTGAAAAAAATCCGCGTAAAATCGTTAATGATTGCTTTTGTGATCACCCTCGCCTTTGGCACTGTCGCTGTGTTGCTGTGGGTTGGTGGCCAAGATGTTTTGGCAGGAAAAATCACAGCCGGCGACCTCTCTTCATTTATTTTTTACTCAATTATTTCCGCGACTTCTCTAGTTGCGCTTAGCCAAATTGCCGGACAATTACAAAGCGCATCTTCAGCGGCAGAGAGAATTTTTGAGCTTTTGCAGATTGAGTCTCCGGTCAAAGAAATAGACGGTCCACAACCATTTTTAAGCAGCGAGAAAGTTACGTTAAAATTTAACTCGGTGAATTTTTCTTACCCGAGTCGAAAGGATTTTTTAGTGCTGAAAAATTTTAATTTTGAAATCAAACCCGGAGAAAAAATTGCCATTGTTGGCCTTAGTGGCTCGGGTAAAAGTACTCTGCTTCAACTGCTTCTGCGCTTCTACGACGTCGATTCGGGGGCGATTACAATTAATGATCGCGACCTCAAATCACTTTCCTTCAAAGATTTACGTCAAAATTTTTCTTACATTTCGCAAGACTGTTTTATTTTCTCGGGAACGATTTTTGAAAATATTGCCTACGTAGATAAATCAATCACCGAAGCTGAGGTAGAAAAAATGATCAGCCGAAATTCAGCGCTGCAATTCATTAATAATTTACCAAAGAAATTACACACATCCGTTGGTGAAAAAGGGATTAAGCTTTCTGGCGGTGAACGTCAGCGCATTGCCTTTGCTCGCGCGCTAATCAAGAACTCTCTGGTTTTACTTTTAGACGAAGCAACTTCGGCGCTCGACAATCAAAATGAGCAATCGATCAATCGCGCGATCCTTGATTTCGCGCAGGATAAAACCGTGATCACCGTCGCGCATCGTCTTTCTTCGATTGTGAATTCTGAGAAAATTATCTTTCTTGAGGGTGGAGAAATTATTGAGTCAGGCTCACATCAAGAGCTGATGGCACTTGGCAAGTCTTACAAAAAAATGTATGAATTGGAGGAAGTGGTAGGTCAGTCTTCGCTTAGAAATTAAATCACATCTTTGGATTCTAAACTAAGCAGAAGTGTCATTGTGAATGCCACACTAAAAGCTAATCATTGCGTGGCCGAGGAACAATAAAAATGAATAGATGTTTTAACGTCATCTCTGCACATTCAGGTATCAAGAAGTGTAACTTTTTACATCTCTTGCCAAATGCAAAGAACCGCATATTAAAACGCGGGAAGGCTTTCTAGGAATGCCGCGCAAAGCTTTGGATAAGTCGCCGGCGACAGAAATTTTCATTCCGATTTCTGCACCAATTTCTGAAATTTTTTCAGCTGATTCTGGATTTGGCTCGCCACTAACTCTTACTGCCAGTAGTTCGGCAATGTTTCGGAATTTTTCTAAAAATTCTTTTTTGCATTTATTTTTACTGAATCCGCAGATGACTATATTTTCTTTTTCGTCTTTTTGTTCAGTGATCCAGCGCGCCAAGGCGAAGGCTCCGGCCTCATTGTGAGCGCCGTCGATCCAGAGCTCGCTGCCTTCTGGCAATAATTTTTCTAAACTGTTTTTGATTCGCTCTAGACGACTTGGCCAGGTTATTGAGGTGACTGCCTTTGAAACGGAAATAAAAAAATTCCCGTCATTCTTAGCGGCTAATTCGTCAATGATCTCAGGAGTTTTATTTCCAAGGCCATTGACGCTGATCGCTAAGCATGATGCGGCGATTGCAGTCGCGAAATTGATATATTGGTGAGAGCCTGGCAATGCTGGCTTGGGAAGATTTTCAAAAAAATAATCTTGGAAGCGAAAATTAAAACTCTTGGCGAAGATACCGGGGGAAACACCTGGTAATTCAGCATCTTCTTCATTCATTTCGACAAAAAAATCTTCGTCGTAAAAATAGGCAGGAATTTTCTGATCTGCCGCCAGAATTTTAATAATATTTTTTGCTGCCGCTGGCTGTGAAGCTACGATTAGAGGTGTTTCTGGGCGAATGATCATCGCCTTTTCTAGTGCGATTCGCTCGATTGAATTCCCTAAATATTCAACGTGATCGAAGGAGATTGGCGTGATTACCGTCAGTAATTTTTTTTTAATAATGTTGGTCGCATCAATTCTGCCGCCCATTCCGCATTCAACAACCAAAAGGTCTGCTGGCACTTTAGAAAAAGCTAAAAATGCACCAATCGTAAAAGCCTCAAAAAAAGTAAGAGGGGTTTCACCCGCAGCAATTCTTGTTTCTTCCATTATTTCGAAGAGGAAATTGTCAGAAATTTTTTCGCCATCTAAGACAATTCTTTCGTTGCAATCTTGAAGATGAGGAGAGGTGTAGAGATGTGTTTTCTTGCCCGAGCAAGAAGAAATCTTGGCAATTAAAGCAGCGGTCGAGCCCTTGCCATTCGTGCCTGAAATGTGAATTACAGGAGGAAGTTTTTTGTGCGGATTATCGAGTTTTTCGAGCACAATTTCCATGCGCTCGAAAACAGTTTCGTAATCAATTTGTCGTTTGCCGAGAGTCGAAGGAATCGGCCAATGCGGAAGGTAAACCAATTCCTATTCAGAGATAACTTTGCATTCGCCGTTAGCGATGTAGGCGTCGAGAGCAATGGTGGTAATTTCTTTGTAACGAGAATCGCCAAGAATTCTGATTAAAGTACCAACTGGTCCTTTGGTTTGAATGTTAAAGTAAATGCCAGTTTGTTCGAATTGAGCTGGAAAACTTTCGCAATTTTTTCCTTCGCAGCGAGTGATGGTTTCGTTCTTTTTGTCTAGCGTTAAAATCGCTTTATTCTCACGCTTAGAGCATTCGTGCTTGTCGCAGATGAAACCGCTTTTCGGAGTGCATTCAATTTTTTGCCAAGCCTTAGCTTCTTTAAAATATTTTTCTGATTGAGCGAAAAGTTTGTCTAATTCGAAAGAACCAATTTCTTCGCGATTGTCAACTTTATCCATGTTGAGCTTAGTGTTTAACTCTGGTTTAATCGCGTTTTCTTTGGCAAAAACTTGTGCAGTAAAAAGAGATAGAAAGGCGAAGAAAAATACTGATTTACCAAGAGATTTAATTTGCATTGGATTTGTTCGTTGAGGGTTAGGGAGAATAGCTGGTACAAAACAGCTAAGGATTGTGATTGGCAAGTAAAATTACCCACAAATTAGTAGGCTATTTTTTCTTTTTTCAACATTGCTGATTAATTTATTTGGTGCGGCGTTGAACAAATTTTGTATTTTTACCCAGAAGAAAAAGCGTTGAAGAAGTTCCTGAATTATCAACAAAGAAACCACTGCCATTCACTTAAGATTAGGGCTCGACAACATTCAAAATATTTGTGGCGCTGCGATTGTTACATCCACAGAATTTCAACTTTTTATTAAAATTTTTACACCGCTTTCTAAGACAAATTTGTCTGCAGTTGCAATCGTAAATTTTTCATCACTAACTGCTTAATTAGCATTAATTTCACTTGAATGAATGGTAAATTTACAACCAGTAAAAAATAAGAAAAATTAGGATTTTTTCATATTTTTTTGATGCGCCTTACAGCCTTCTATTTATTGGTTAAACAGAGAATCTTTTTAAATTTTGGCCTCGAGGCCAAAATTCAGTTTTTATGCTTCGAATTTTACTAATTCTCGCCACATTATTTTTTCTTAATTCCTGCATTCTTTTGAGTAGGTCAGACATTATTAAAAAAGACACTTCAGAAGTAGTTTCGCTTCTTTCATTGGAAGTGATTTACGACGGCGAAGTAGAAAAAAGAAACAGTGGATTTGCTGGTTTTTGCCAAGTCA
>CANNMN010000042.1 GCA_947505885.1 Rickettsiales bacterium | reverse complement strand
CATAAGTGATGCGTCCGGCCAAGCTTTCTGAGGATTGCTTTAAGAGATCTAGTGAGGCTGAACCTAAAATCAAAAATTGGCCAAACTTTCTGCCTGATTCTCGACCTTTATCTATAAGGCCGCGCAACGTCATGAATATATCAGGTTTGCGATGAATTTCATCGAGAATAATTAATTTATCGCAGTGAGTCTCAAGATATCTAATGGGATCATCTAACTTCGCTAAGTCTTGGTAATTTTCTAAATCCAAATAAATAGATGGGCGTCTTTTCGCTATTTCTTTTGCTAAAGTTGTTTTTCCAATTTGCCTTAATCCAAGCAATCCTACGGCTGAAAAATTGTTTAACTTTTCCTCTACAATTGATAAGTATTTTCTTTCAAGCATTGTAATTAATTTGTGATTATCATTATGAATCTACTACGTTAGATAATAGTTAATGTAGTATATTGTACATTATTATACTCAAATAACAACGTTATTTTGAAAATCTTATCAACTGAACTTTAATACCAAGCTCCAATTCCTGCCACGCCTTATCAGTCGTCAATAATTTCTTCGATTGTGGTTAAAGAAGAGCTATTACTTTCTTGCGCTTGCAGACTGTTGGTCATTTTGAGATGTGTTTACGCAGTTAATTTTAATCCTATTTACCCACTTCACAAAGGTTATATTGATCAAATTTTATAGAATTGGCCTCGTAGGCTGAGGTTCTGATTTCTTTTTCGACCTGACATCTAATTTTTTTACTCAACTCTCTTGTCTGCTTCTTGTCGCGATGCTTATTCCATGAGGCAGAATGCTTTACTTTATTTAGGTCTCTACGCATATGCAGATTATTGATGGTCAAGATTTTTCAATATTTCCAAAATCTCTGATTTTGAAATATTTTCTGTTTCTGTTTTTGAGTAAATTGTTAGCATCGCTATAACATCACCCTCTCTGATCTGATAATATATAATTCTGAATCCGCCGCTTTTACCGCTGTTAATTGAGCTATTTTTCTGCCTGATTTTAAAAATCTGCAAACCAGATAATCCGGGAATTAAATCACCCTTCACTTCGCCGCTTCTAAGCCAATCTTCAACCTCTTTTATATCATCGGCAATTTCTTTGAAGTTTTTTTTGTTTTTTAGGCGCTGAGCATCTTTTAGAAATCTCTCTGAATATTTAATGACTCGCATCTGGGATTATGATTTTGCAAGTTCCTTAAAAAATGATTCGGAGCTCATGACCTTCTCTTCGCCATTGGTAATTTTAGCAACAAGCGTTGAAAGATAAGGTTTTAGAAAGTTGTCAGCTTCATCTTCACCGATTAATTCATGAATAGAATTATCGTTTTTGATTTTAGCTTCTTGTTTTGCCAGATTCTCCATAGCTCTCAAAACAAAATGTTTCATGGTTTCGCCTTGGGAAGTCGCAATCGTTTTTACTAATCTGTGAAGATTGTCTGGGACGTCGATCATTACTTTGGTCATATTGCTTTTGAGAATAGTTTAGATTAGTTAAGTGACTTAGATAATGTTTATGATCTATATTACATCACTTATGTCAATCAGTTTTTGATTATGGTTTTTATAAATGCTTATTAAGTAATATAAAGCTAATTATCTTACTTACTTTTAAAAAGAAAAGTATTTTTCAACTTTGGGGCAGGGTGATACACTATTGACATTTATTCTAATAATGTCATTTTTTAGGTGTCTTTCCCAAATAAAGTAAAGTCATTAAAAAAATAAAGTTATGAAAGAACAAAATGTAACTGTAAGTGATAACGGCAGAATTGTTTTGCCGGTCATGTTCAGGAAACAATTAAACATCAATCCAGGTGATGAACTTATTTTGAGTGTGTCACCTGATAATGACATAATCGTCCATAGTCCAAAACAGTCTCTGCAAAAACTTCAAGATCTTGTGGCCAAAAAGCATAAGACAAATTTAGTGGAAACATTGATTGAAATGAGACGCAAAGAAGAGATTTAAAATGACTGATAAAATTGTAATTGATACCTCAGCGGTAATAGCGCTGATCAACCGAGAAGAAGGTTTTGAAGTTGTAGAAAAACACATCGGAAATGCGGTTATTTCGAGCGTGAACTTTTCTGAAGTGATTACCGTGGCCAACCGCGAGCTTTTCGAAACAGAAGAGGAAAGGGCGGAGGGATTAAAGCTGATAAGAAATACTTTTTCTCACATAATTGAGTTTGATGCTGAGCAGGCTATTATTGCGGCTTCATTTGACCCACTTACCAAAAAATATGGTCTTTCGCTTGGCGATAGATCTTGTCTGGCGCTGGCAAAACAGCAAAAACTTCCTGTGCTAACGGCAGACAGAGTTTGGAAGGAACTAAATCTAGGAATCACAATTAAATTAATCAGATAACTCGGCGAATCTATATATGCAGATCACAAAGGTAGAAATAAAGAATTTCCGTGGAATAAAAGATGCTACCATTTTTCTACCTAAACATGCAGTTCTGATCGGTGATAATAATATCGGAAAAACTACTATTTTAGAAGCTTTAGATCTCGTTCTTGGACCTGACCGTCTTAATCGACAACCGCCCGTAGATGAGCACGATTTCTTTGAAGGAAAATATATGGCAGAACCGCGCTTAACAGCGCAACAAGGGGATAAATCTGTTGTTACACCAAAAATTGAGATTGAAGTAACGGTTGCTGATTTAACCGAAGAGCAAAAAACAAAATTCGGCGATTATATAGAATTTTGGGATAAAGTAACTAGCACATTGTACACAGAACCTAATCCTGCTGGTGTAGATTCTACCAATATTTCCGAGGCCGTCCGTTTCACATTTCACGGCTGGTATGACCCTGAAGAAGATGATTTTGAAGGCAAAACCTACTTTACTCGTAGCCTTACAGAAGATGAAAAACCAGAACATTTCTCTAAAAAACACAAGCAAATATGTGGATTCTTATATCTGCGTTCCATTCGCACTGGCTCACGCGCACTAAGCCTAGAACGTGGCAGTTTACTGGATATCATCTTACGCCTAAAAGAAGTCAGACCACAAATGTGGGAAGAAACCATTCATACTCTATCAAATATCCAAGTTGCTAGTGATCCAGCTCTTGGAATTTCTCCGATTTTGAAAGTATCAATGCAGCTTTAAAAAAGTATGTACCAAAAGAATGGGGTATAGAACCACATCTTAAAGTGTCGAACCTTACGCGTGAAAATCTTCGCAAAGTTATCACGGCTTTTATTTCTACAGGTAGTGATGAACACTCTGCGCCATTTTATCGACAAGGTACAGGCACAATAAATATGTTGGTTCTTGCGATGTTATCCCAAATAGCTGAAGGAAAACAAAATGTTATTTTCGCAATGGAGGAGCCGGAGACGGCCATCCCGCCATATGCTCAAAAACGTATAGTTCACGAAGTACGTCATCTTTCATCGCAGACCATTTTTACATCTCATTCGCCATACGTTCTGGAAGAATTTTCTATTGAGGAAACGATTGTTCTTGGACGTAATACAGTAGGAACACTTAAGCAAAGCCCTATAACCCTTCCAGAAAGCGTAAAACTTAAGCGCTATCGTCAAGAGTTTCGTACTCGGTTCTGCGAGGGACTACTAGCCCGCCGCATTCTAATCGCTGAAGGAGCAACAGAAACCTCTGCTTTTCCCGTAGCTGCACGTCGACTTGCTGAGTTACAACCAAGTAATTATTCATCTCTTGAGGCTCTCGGTATCTGTATCATAAATGCAGGAAGTGATAGTGCTATTCCAAGCTTGTCAAAGCTCTATCGGGAGCTTGGAAAACGCACCTTTGCACTTTGTGACAAACAAACGGTTGTCAATAAAGCTCTTATCGAAGCACAGGTTGAACTCCTTTTAATGCATGATGAAAAAGGTTTTGAGAATCTAGTGTTGAAGGGCACAACTGATGATGCTCTTAAGAGATTCGTGAGTTTAATTGATTGGCCATCACATCTCAAACTAAGTATCCTGATCCAGAACAGCATGCTTCTGATGCGCTAAAAGATTATTTCTCTTGGGCAAAAGGTAATTGGGGGATTGCTGATTTCTTAGCACAATGTACTGAAACTGAAATTCCACAGTGGATTAAAGATGCCTGTGCGAACCTTCAAAATTCCTGCACTAGTTCAGATGTTACAGAATCAATGGCGAATTCAAGCACTGATCCAGGAGACAATTTAGATGCAGCTTAGTGAGAAACAGATTGAAATAATGAATGCTGACGGTCACCTTCTGGTTACAGGTGGACCAGGTTCTGGTAAAACAACAATTTCTATTCTTAAGGCAGCACAGATAGCAGAAAAATATCTTCGCCCTGGACAAAAAATCTTATTTTTGAGTTTTGCACGCGCCTCTGTTTCAAGAGTTCTAGAAGCTATTGAGTATGAACAAAAGATTCCTGCTGCTCAGAAAAGCCTCATAAATGTTGAAACCTATCACTCTTTTTTTTGGAGAATCCTTAAATCACATGGATATTTAGCTGGATTACCCCGCCGTCTGAACATCGTTACCCCACCCGATGAAGCTATTGCACTCTCAAGCATTCGCTCCAATTTTCCATCAAGAAAGATGACAGATGCTCAAAAGAACGCCAAATCCGCCGCCGAGAAAATAAAGCTTGTCAATCTTTCAACAAAAGAAGGTAAAATATGTTTTAACTTCTTTGCGCTATATGTTGGAAAAATTCTACATGGCAGTGAGCGTATTCGCAAGCTAATGTCCTCCATGTATCCAGTCATTATTTTAGATGAATTTCAAGATACAAATGCAGAACAATGGGATGTTGTAAAGGCATTAGGAACATCCTGCCAATTAATCGCACTTGCAGACCCAGAACAGCGTATATATGACTGGATTGGTGCAGACCCAGCTCGCCTTGATCATTTCCGTACAAAATTCTCGCCTACAGAAATTGATCTAAGCACAGATAATCACCGTAGTTCTGGAACAGAAATTGCTATTTTTGGCAATGACGTACTAACAGGAAGTTTCCGCCAAAAAACCTATAATGGTATCACCATTGATCTCTTTGAACCTTATCTTGGTCCTGCTATGACTAAGTTGGTGACTACAACATACGTATTACGCGAACGTCTACTAAAACAAAAAATTAAAGACTGGTCACTAGCCATCTTAGTTCCTACAAAAAAGATGACGCGCCAAGTGTCCGACAATTTTCGCCAGCCACCTGCGGGAATGAGAGAGATCCCACATTCTGCCATTATAGATTTGAAAGCTACTATTCTGGGAGCTGAGATTATTGCCTTTCTTATACAACCAAATACCAATGAAAGATATTTTGAAGAATTGATTAACCTTATGTGTCAATATTTTCAAGGTAAGGGTGGAGATGAACCAACTCAGGCTGCTCTAAAAGAAGCGGCCAACATTCGAAAAGCATACGAAGATTTAATTTTATGCCAAGCCGCAGGTAAAAACATTCGTAAGAAAAGTATTATTATCAATATACTGGCCACATATGAGCAGACGCGCACCTTATCACTTACCGGCGACCCTGATAAAGACTGGCAATCCATGCGACGCATCCTTGAAGAAGGTTCATGTAAACGCCTGAAAGAAATTGCCGCAGAGGTAAAAAATATCCGAATCCTTGATAGAGGAACCCAACTTCGACAAGCGTTGTCTCAAGACTGGCGTGATAACGGAGCATATTTTAATGCTCTTTCAATTACACGACAATCTTATATGCAAGAGCACTTCTCCACCAACTCTAAGCCAGAAAGAGGCGTAGTTGTCATGAATATGCACAAGGCAAAAGGGAAACAATTTGATGAAGTTATTATCTTCGAGGGATGGCCAAGATTTGAAGGAAGAAAAATTATTGCTAACATTGGTCGCATTGTTCACAACAATGACAAAGATAAAATCAATGATCAGGCAAGACAAAACATGCGAGTCAGTATAACTAGAGGTAAGCGTAATGTCACTATTCTTACCCCTAGAGGTGATCCTTGTGTCCTAATCAGCGAACAAATTTAATTTTCAATGAAATATTATTAACTAACGAATCAAACCAAAATGTCAGAAGTAGAAAGTAAGTATTTCATAGATGAATCTAGGTATAATTGTCCTTTTTGCAAAACTAGATCAGTGGGCTACACGGTAGTCGGGGTTGCTAACTTTGATGAAAAAATAAATAACAAAATTCAGGCGCTCTTTATTGAATGTCTTCAGTGCAGTAAAGTGTCAATGCATCTATCCAAGAAGAATCTGGTTTTTTCATCTGATAAAAATTTTAGAGTGTTATCCAGTTATTCTTATTACGAGAACACTATTCGATATGAAAATAAAATCGATATTCTTGGTGATGTAGGTGATATTGATGACAAAATAGTTATGCATATCCCAACATCTTTTTTTACAATTGATGAAAGGATTCCCACAAAATTCAGAAACCTAATAAATGAAGCGGAAAAATGTATTTCAAACAATTGCGTCACCGGCGCTTCTGCCTGCATCAGGAAGGTAATTTACGAGTTTATTTTGGATCGAAGTTTAAATGGAAACAGCTACGAAGAGAAGATTAAATCCTTAAAAACAGAATACCCATCTTTAGACGCTTCGTGGATAGCGATACTGCGTCATATTCAGGGTATTACCAGTGATCAGGTTCATGAAGATTCTTACAATTCTTTCAAGATTGGAGATGCGAAAGGCTACCTGGAAATACTCAAAGAAATATTTAACGAAATATATGTTTTGCCAGAAGAGAGAAAAACTAAAGCTAATAAAATTAGCGCAATGTTTGGTGAGGTTGGTAAAAAAACTTCAACTAGTGGATAATCCAGAGACGGCAACCAAAGCAATAGTTTTAGGGTAAATTTGAACAAACAGGAGGTGATAATTTGTAATTGGACACATTTCCCCCATAATACATCTTGTGTAAACCATCCAGTAATTGTTTCGCCAGCGGTGAAACAATTATAAACATCACTCGGAAAAACTTGACTTTTTAGAAAAAAAACCAACTATCTCTTCTAGGTAAGCGCAGGAAAAGTAAAGGTCGCTCTTCAAGAGTGGCAGCCCGAAATGGGTGGGATCCTTGGTTCCTGGGACCTAACTAAAAGCCCTCGAAGTTTAATACTTCGGGGGCTTTTGTTTTTAGATTTGTTAGATCTTCTGGCCATAGTTTAATCCCATAACCAATAGCATTATCTTTATGGCGGTAGCTTATTTTCTTAAGATGCTGTAGATAAGAAGGCTCTGTTTCCTGATAACGATTGACCTTAATCGCAAAATGAATGCCTGATGCAACAGCATCTGCGATTTGCAATCCTGCAAGTTTGTAATGTTCAACTGATGATATTCTGTTAGGATCTATAACTTTTGGATCGATCTGTAAAAGAGGATCTTGCTCTGACTGGTTTAATAAAATCCTTAAATAATCTCTAATTTCACCATAAGACATGTTACTGCGATTGGAAAAAATTATTTTCGCAAATCCATCTCCCTCGCCTTCTATTTTGACATCGCGACATAACCAAGAAACTCTCTCGAGCAAGAGCCTAGTTGCGTAACGATAGAGTAGATATTTATTGTTCTGAAACTTTTCTGGCTCCGAAATTGAGGGTTTATGTATTAAAACACTAATTGCTTTTATTGGCAGCTCTCCAACTCTTCTAATGTATGGAATGCGTTGTTCATGCTTTAGATCTACAAAATGTAACGGTGTCTTTGCAGGCTTCTTTAGGATTTCTCTAACCTCCTTCAAACAAGAAACCATGTGATGATCTTTTTTCTTTCTGACAACAACGGCAGAAATAACAAACCAACGAGAGCTTCCACTGCCATCTGGCTTAAAAACAAACCCTTCATCGCCAGATTCATCAACATAAACAACAAAACTAGAATCCATAAATTTCGCGATTGATTTGAATATTTCCTGACCTTTTTATCCTATTTAGCTGAATTTGCACAGCAAATTTACATTATAATGATATTTATTAGCTATAAACCATAACACTGTATACTAAATGTCCTAAAGACATTTAGTATACAGTGTTACCATTAAAATTCATCAAGAAATCCAATTCGTGGCAGATAAATATCATAATCTCATCATTGAGCTGCCGTGAATAATCTCACCACTGGTGAGACGATTTCACTAAACCTCTCCCAGATCAAACTTCGTTGGTTATATCCTTAAAATTAGGCTCGTTCTTATTTTAGAGATATAAAATATTCGACTAGTGATAAAACTCATCACTTGTTAAAGAATTCTTAATTCAATAAAGAGGGTTAGTGACACCAGTGGTGACACTAACGCAGAGTTAGTAAGGTTTGGGAGTCAGATCCGATGGCAAATAAAGCGGATGACTCGGCGTTCCATCTTGCGAGAGACGTAAATAAGAAAGGCCAGAATGATGTTGAAGCAACTTAATCAAATCTTGTCCCCGAGAACGAAGCATTTTTGGCGGTTGTCCGAAGGCTAATATAATTGTTTTGGCTTCATTGGCCATTTTCAGAATCATCTCATCATTTTTTGGGCCAACCGGATCTTTTACTTCCAGCAATCGATTTTTATCTGTGGCGCGATAGGCGTGAACATTGGCGACTAATTGTCCGCCACAACCCCAAGAGCGAGTGAATTTTCCAGTTCTTATCAGTGTTGGCAGCGTAAAGTCCACATTATACCTGTTAAAACCTTATGAATAAAGGATTTAGATGAGTATAAAAATCAAATATACCCCCATTTATACCCCCAAATTCATTTTTTATATCAGCGGAGTGGCTTGATGTACTCGCTATGTTTCGTAATTGTTGAGCTAAAAAATCCGCCACAATTTTCCTTTTCTTTGCAATCATTGCATTGAGGCAAATATTCATTCTTCCAATCGCTAATTGACTTACGTGCAAAGCGCCAAGATCTCTTATCTAGTACGCATAATTGTTGATTATAAATTGATGTTCTGATGCCATAGTTGGCGAGCAGAGAAGCTGCT
>CANNMN010000041.1 GCA_947505885.1 Rickettsiales bacterium | reverse complement strand
CTTCTCATCGAAGAGGTTTGCAAAAAAAATTGACCTTGCTAATTCTTTCGAAAGCATTTTTTTAAAATATTTTCCGCATCTGACTTGGTCACAAAGTCTTTTTTCATAAGGTCTTGTGCTTCAAAAATTAGATCTGATCACTAGGCCGGAAAGTAGATTTATGCTTAAGGCCCTCTTAATCTACATTTAAAATAAAATGAAAATAAGCCGACAAGAAGTAGGGCCTAAAAAACGTATAATTATCGCAATTGGGCAATCGGAATCTGATATCGCATTGTTAGAAAAAGGCCTGGAAGGACGGGATGATTTGTTAATTATTTCATCTCCAACCTACAATGAAAACACGCTAGAAAGATTGCGCGGCCAAGTAAGTGGAGTTACCAGATTCGATATTTTGGGACATGGTGCTGTCGCTGATAATAAAGAACATCACCTTCAATCAGGGCCAAAACAAACAATTCCAACCAAAAATTTATTCACAAAATTGCGAGAAATTGTTGGTGTAGAAACGCCACTTACCAATGTAAACCTTTGGTCATGTTACGCTGGCGCCGCCGCTAAAGATGTTAAAGAGCTGGGAGCTCTCTCTACACTTATCTCTCACGCTGATGAAAATTATGAAAGCTTCACCTCAACAACAGTTAACAAGATCATTGCTGCAGAAACGCAAACTGGTCGCGAAAGTTTTCTCGATAGTTTTTTATACTCGCCAGAAACAGTAACTTTTTCCTACTGCCCAAAAATAGGTGGTGAGGTAGTAAAGCATACAGCTCGTCGCTCAAGCCGAGCAATAACTGTCGACGCTGAATTGTCGCGACATCTAGAGAAGGAATTTGAAAATTTTTCTTTATTTCTTACCGAAGCAGGATTGCCTACGGATGATCTTTCGGCAGCAAATCTCTCAGTAGAAGCTATACAAAAATACCAAGAAGAAGACATTCTTCTCTCTGCATTGCGCAACAATCCTGAAAGACTACGAGAATACTTCTTAGCGAAAGATTCGTTCAACAACAAAAAATTTAATCTCAACCAAATAGAAATCGGCGCAATGCAAGAAAGCCCGCTATTTTGGGCTGCAGAAAATGGTCATAAAAAATCTGTTAAGGTCTTAATAGATTGTGGGGCGGATGTTAATTTTGTAAACGATGCTGGAATCACAGCTCTTATGTCCGCCTCACAAAATGGCCATGCACAATCTGTTAAGGTGTTAATAGAAAATGGGGCGAATGTTGATTTTAGCAACGATTCTGGGGTCACGGCTCTTATTTATGCCTCGCAAAATGGTCGTACAGATGTAGTTAAAGAACTAATCTTGGGTGGAGCTGATGTTGATTTTGCGAATGATAATAGACGCAGCACGGCCCTAACACTGGCCGCAAAACATGGCCATGCACAATCTGTTAAGGTGTTAATAGAAAATGGGGCGAATGTTAATTTTACGGACAATACTGGAGCCACAGCTCTTATGTACGCCTCGCAAAATGGTCATACGGATGTAGTTAAAGAGCTAATCTTAGGTGGAGCTGATGTTAATATTGAGGATGATAAAAAACTCACAGCGCTAACATTGTCCGTAGCAATGAATCACGCACAATCTGTTCAGGTGTTAATAGCAAATGGGGCGAATGTTAGTTTTGTAAACGATGCTGGAATCACAGCTCTTATGTCAGCCTCGCAAAATGGTTATACGGATGTAGCTAAAGAACTAATCGCAGGTGGAGCTGATGTTAATCTTAGGAACGATGCTGGAGTCACAGCTCTTATGTACGCCTCATACAATGGTCGTGAAGATGTAGTTAAAGAACTAATCGCAGGTGGTGCTAATGCTAGTATTGCGGACGGTAATGGACTTACGGCTCTTAGTTACGCCTTGCAAAGAGGTGAAGAAGATCCGATTTATAAAATAATAAAGACTTCTTTGGATAGGCCAAAAGTAGATAGTAAACAAAATTGGTTCTCTTCCCAGAGCTCCTTAATCGTAGGCACTCCAAGCACATCAATCACAGCCATGGCTGCGACAGCTTTTTTTGCAGTAGCAGCAGCTGCTTTATTTATGTGGAGACGCAAAGGCAGATACGCCGATCAAGAGCATCGTCCTCGTGCCGAAGTAAATAAACCTCTAGCAGAGAAAACTAAAAAGGGCACGAAAAAGGACAAACCTAAAGGTGGTAAAGCCCTTTAGAAAGTCGCGAGGTCATCTCAAATAATAATCTCCAGAAAGATATTTTTAGGAAGAAGATTGAGCAATTTGCGCAGCTTTAAAGATTGTCATTTGAAGTTGAGTCCCCGCTTAGAATCCAAACTTTAAATTTGTTATTGCAAGAAATTAGACGAGACATCAATCCCAAGTTAATTACGAGGCAATATCCAAACAAGTAAACCGATTGCGGATAAATTTCGCATTAGCCACGCAATCTTGGTATTGCTTGTTCGAAAGCCCCAGCGATCTCGCCGAAGTTTTAATTTTAAAATGCTTAAAAATTTCTTTTAGAAGCGATTCGTCGAGATGAATTTTTTGCAGCTCTTGTTTAAGTTTTGGCCAATTGATTTTCTTAAGTTTTAACGCCGTTTTAGCCGCATATTCTATTTTGCACTGCTTCGTGATTTTCTTGGAAAAGAAACCGCTCTTTAAGTTTTCATTGCGAGCCTTGCGCAGAGAAGAATGGCAATCCATTTCTATCTTGATTGCAGCCTCACTTTTCTCTTCGCAATAACGAGAAAGAAAATCTTTTTGTAACTTTGTGCTAGTCAAAGTAGTCACCGCAATCATCTCTCCATGCAATTTATTCTTGGCAACTTCTGGGTATTTCATTTCAATCGCATGAGAAATTAAATGTTCCGACTGGCTAGCGGGATAAGAACCTTTTGCCATTGTCATCCCCTCCCCTGAGAGCAATAAAATATTCATCAAAAGCTGTAAAAATTCTTCATCTCGTAAAGAAAATTTATGAAAATTTTTGACAAAAAATTTCATTTTTTTGCGCAATAGTTCGAAAGGCTTTGCGCTAAATTTTGTTCCTAAAAGCTTGTGAGACAAATACCAATCAAACCAACAAGAATAAAAACATAAAGAGTCGCCGATGCCAGCCTTGATTAGTCTCAAGGGCGCAGATTTCAAAATTCTTAAATCATAAAAAACTGTTTCTGGTAATGTTGCGGGTAAAGTTTTTTTGTGACCATCGATCGTGATTGAAGCATTTTTTGATAAATAGCCATTCATCGAAGGAGCTGATGCGAAAACAGCGTAAGGAATTTTTTTCCAAGCAGAAGTAAACTTACACAGATCGTTGATAGTACCACTTCCGAGAGCTAAAATGAAGTCACAATTTTTTACCTCTTTAGCAATAATTCTAAGATTTTTTTCATCAGGCTTTGGATCTTCTAGGAATAAATTTTTTGCATGTTCTTTCAGAAAATTTTCAGGGAAAAATTTCTGACAATTTTGCCAAATTGCCTTGTCGGTAACGAAGAGAGTTTTTGTCATTCCAAAAATCTTGTGAGATAAAATTGTCTTTCTACGTTGCGCCGCCCTTCAAATCACCTCTTTTTTTAATGGAAAATCTTCAATTATTTTTACTCGTTTTGCAGGTGATCGTTGCTGTTGTAATGGTTCTTTTAGTTCTGTTACAAAAATCTGACGGCGATTCTCTAAGTGGAATAGGTGGCGGCTCCGGTGGCCTAGGCTCTGCAATTTCAAGCAAAGCAACCGCAAATGCTCTAAGCAAAATCACTATGATTTTAGCTGCTTTATTCATGTTGAACTGTTTGATTCTCGCTTCTCTTTCCAATGCATCCAATAACGCATTAAAAAACGATCTTGAAAAAGTAATTCAAGAACAAGAATCCACCGCAACTCCTGCGGCGGCAACAACTCCAACGGTTCCTCCAATTCAGTAAAAAATGAAAGTTACAGCTCTTAATGCAACTCATCGCGCGCAAGGTGCAAAAATGGTTGAATTTGCCGGCTACGATATGCCCGTTCAATATTCAGATGGAATGTTGAAAGAACATGAATGGACGCGCTCTGGCAATGTCGGAATTTTTGATGTTTCGCACATGGGACAATTCATTGCTGAAGGTGCAGAAGTTGTAAAATTCTTATCTTACATCACTCCAACAGATTTCTCTCTAAGCACTCCGGCTCTGGCTAAATACACTGTTCTTACCAATCCAGAAGGTGGAATTATTGATGATTTAATTATCACCAAAATTACAGATACAAAATTCTTCATCGTTCTTAACGCTGGCTGCAAAGAAAAAGATGAAGCTTGGATTCGCAAGAATCTACCAGCAGGAGTTTCTTTCACCGAGCTTGCTGATCGCTCTTTAATCGCTATTCAGGGCGAAAAAGCTGAAGAAGTTCTTAATAAATTTTTAGCCTCAGAAGATTTGGCACAATTGCCTTACATGAATCTCGGCACTTACCAATTCAAAAATGGTGAAGAAGTTTTCATCGGTCGCACTGGTTACACTGGCGAAGATGGTTTTGAAGTTTCGATCAAAAATTCTGCCGTAGCACAATTCTGGCTAGATCTTTCTGCTCAATCTGAAGTTAAACCAATCGGGCTTGGCGCTCGCGACTCACTTCGTTTAGAAATGGGCTACCCTCTTTACGGTCACGACTTAGATGACACAACTTCACCAGTTGAAGCTGCGATTGGTTGGGTAGTTAGCAAATCAAATACAAATTTCATCGGCGCAACTCGCGTTCTTAAAGAAAAAACCGAAGGCGCAAAACGCAAAAGAATTGGCGTTAAGTTGCTTGATCGCGGCATTGCTCGCGAAGGCACTGAGATTAGAAAAGATGGTCAAAAAATTGGCGTGTTAAGCTCTGGTGGCTTTTCGCCGAACCTCAAAGTTTCCATCGGTCAAGGCTATTTCGAAACAGCTTCAGCTAAAATTGGCGATGCTGTATTTGCAGTAGTAAGAGATCGTGAGATCCCGGCAATTCTAACTTCGCCAGTGTTTGTCGAAGCAAAAACCAAATCAGTTAAAAAATAGGAGAAACATGAAATTTACTAAAGATCACGAATGGATTAAAGTTGAAGGCGATGTCGCTACAATTGGCATCACTGATTACGCTGCTGAAGCTCTAGGAGAATTAGTTTACGTAGAATTGCCAAAAGTTGGAAAGACTTATGGTAAAAATGACGCTTTCGCGGTTGTAGAATCTTCTAAATCTGCAAGTGACGTTTACATCCCGGTTGCTGGTGAAGTTGTTGGTGCGAATAACGCTCTCACCTCTCAACCAGAATTGATTAATAACTCAGCCTTCACAGATGGTTGGATCGCTAAAGTTAAAATGAGCAACCTTGCTGATCTAGATGAAACAATGGACGAAGCTGCTTACAAAGAATTTTTAAAGAACAGCTAAAAAGCCAAACTTCTGATTTCCTTAAATCCTAATGATTCAAGGATTAGGGCGATATAAAAATACCCACCATTCTTTTGAAGGATGGTGGGTATTTTTTTTAAAATTTATACAGATAGCTCAGAGTAGTTCCAATCAACCCGCCGCTTTTTCCATCCTCTCTTACATTGGCGCGACTGATATCGACGGTAAAATTATCAGTAAATTTGTAACCTATCGAAAATTGAATTTGACGATCGGAACTATCAGATCTTTGTGGCTGATTAATATCTCGGCTAACCAAAGAAGCACTGGCAGTCCAAGCGCTATATTTACCAATAATCGCCAATGTTGCGTAGCGCGCATTGCGACTGGTCTCACCCCCAAAATTTCCAATCTGAACTATTTCCATGAGAGGGATAATAGAGGTGTCTCGACTAATCTTATAGAGATATTCAGATCCAATGACGCGACCTATTTCACGAGAACGACCCTCAATTTTGCCGACCGCAAGACTTCGATAACCAAAATTGTAAAACCAATTTTCAATCCCAAAAAGATTTTTTCCCTCCATAGAAAGTGAGTAAGAAGACATGGCCCCACCATTGCCAGAAACTTTACTGTTGCCATTGGCATTGCTGCGCTTGTTGATGGCGCTATTACTTAAGCCAGTAGTGTCATTCATGAATGTATTGAAGGTGATCTGACTTCCTTCAAGCAATGCAGTTATGCCGGCCCCGAGCTTTTCTCTTAGGTTATAATCTTCGTTAAATTGAGAAGCGAAAACCCCAATTCTTTTTGATTTACGCCAAGCCGTTCCGAATGTTGGATCGAATTTACCGGCAAAAAATCGCATATCTTCATTCTCAAAATTGATCTTCAATTCTTCGACCAAAAGTGCCTCTTGACGAACGTTTAACAAGCCGCGATCTGATTGTAAAAAAGTTCTATACCTCTCTGGATTAGTCGAATCGCGCGTGGTCAAAACATTATTGGGCTGCAAGCGCCACTGAGTTTTTGTCGACCAATTTCGATTAAAATTTAATGAAATATTTGGCTCAATATAAATAAATCCATTATTTGGCGATACACCTTCTTTATTAGTCGAAATCGCACGATCAGCTTGCATCTGCATCAAAACATCACCGGTAACATTCGGGAATTGCTTGGGCGCTTCTGCATAAAGCGCGCAAGGAAATAGCAAAAAAATCGCTAAGAGCTTTTTCATAAATTAAACCTTGGGAAGTATTACGGTTACAGAGGTGCCGACATCGATCTTGCTTTCAATTACAATTTCACCGCCATGCATTTCAACAAAATGCTTAGTTAAATAAATTCCAATTCCAGTGCCTGAGACAGCACTAGCATTTTTAGCGCGAAAAAATTTCTTTCCAATACTTGAAACATCTTCTTGTGGAATTCCGATACCTTCATCAATCACGCGCAAAGCAACCTTCTTATCATTTGATTTAGCCAAAATCTTCACCGTTGAATTATTTTTCGAATATTTAATGGCATTAGCGACGATGTTAGTAATCGAATGATCAATCAATTTCGAGTCACCATTAAATTCACGATCAATCTCATCAATACGGCAAATAATTTTGATATTTTTACCAGTCGTTAAAGTGGAATTTTTTTCAATAATCTCATTAACAAGATTCTTAAAATTGAATGGGCTGCGCTCGAGTTTTATTGCACTTTCTCCACTCTCAATTTTCGCTAAATTTAAAACGCTACTAATCAACCCGTTCATACGCTGAACACCGCTTTTGATGCGCTCCAAAGATTTGTTTAGTGACTCATCGATGATATTATGATTTCTAATTTTTCGCCCAACTAATTCACGCGTGCTATCAATTATTTGTAGTGGAGTTTTGAATTCATGAGACACCAAAGCAACAAACTCATTCTGCATCTTGCGCATTTCTTGTTCGTGCTTGAGCGCCTCTCGTAACTGAATCGTCTTTTCCATCATGGCTTGATTACTGATCATCACGCGATCAATTGATTCAGAGCGATCTAGCGCAATTGAAAATTGATCAGAAATAGTTTCAATTAATTCAATTTCATCCTCGAGCCAAATACGAGGACTGGATTGAAGGATGTAAATTCCGCCATTAATCTTGCCATTAAAAGTTGTGGTCACTGCAACTTGTGAACGAATTGAAAACTCACGCCATATTTCTTCAATCGGTAAGAAATTATGATCAACAGCAACATCTTCGACCACTGTAACTGAAGATTTTTTTACCTTATTTGCGAATCTTTTATAAAATTGATTTTGGAAATTTGCATATTGCTCTAAAGCCTTTCTATCAATGGCTGGTCTGTTTAAATTGTCTCTGTATTCAACTGCAAAATTAATCACGCCATTTCGGTAATCGTGGATCACGCATCTATTTACCTTCAGATGCTCGTTTAAAATCTTTGCAATATTTTGTGCGATTTCCCTGATAGGAAAATCAGAAATAATAAAATTTGCTACCTCGCTCAATAACTTCTCAGCAAGCAATCTACGCTGCAAATTTCTGAGCAAAGATTCGTTTGAATTAGTCTCAATTCGATTAGAAATTTGAACTTTTTCGAAAGTAAAAATGGAATATTGACGATCATTAGACTCACCGAAACTACTTGGCACGAAATCAATCTTAAGTCTCTGCTTGCTTGGGCTCGGCTTACGATTAGAAATATTAACAATAACTGAAGATTGATGGCGATCTTTAACGGCTTTAATCAAGCGAACATATTCGATATTATCCTCAGAAGAATAATCGAGATTAAAATCATCAAAAAGAAAATCATAACCTTTGCCGATCAAATTATTAGCACTAACCGCAAAAATTTCATAAAATTTTTGATTAGCGTAAAGCACAGAGAGGTGGTTAGGATTTTTATCTCCAGCCTCGCATAAAATTGCTGCCTCTAGCTTCTCATCCAAAGTTGTTTTTAAAAATTGTACAGAATCTTGTTCGAAATTCATTTTTTCTTTCGGCTAAATCTTGTTCTTCCAGTAGTTTTTTTCTGAGCCGCTTGAACGATTAAATCAACCGCGCGATTCAAGCCAATTTCTAAAATATTGTCCTCTTTGACCGAAGTGAATTTTTTGTCGTGCAATAAATAAGGGCCGAATGGACCAATATTAGCGACGATTTTTTCTCCGGTTTCTGGATGAATTCCAACTTCACGCGGCAAAGTTAGTAAATCTGTAGCAGTATTTAAATCGATCGTGTTTGGATCAAGATTTTTTGGAATCGAAATACGTTTTGGTTTTTTTACTTTTGGTTTTTTTGCTGGTTTTTTTGCTACCTTCTCCTTCTTGGTTGATTTCTTTACCGTTTTTTCTTCGACTTTTACTTCGGCTGCAAGCTCACTTCCCGCCAATTCCAAGTAAGGGCCGTAAGGTCCTAATTTTACCATTACTTCGTAACCAGTTTTTGGATCCACACCTAAACTTCTAGGTTCAAATTTTGGTTTTTTAACTTCTCCATCCTCACCCACAACATCAGCATCCTTGTCGAAAAGCTGCATTGTATATTTACATTCTGGATAGCCTGAACAACCAATAAATGCGCCAAATTTGCTGAGACGTAAACTAAGTTTTCCGGTGCCGCAAGTCGGGCAAGAATCTTTTAAATTTCCCGCTTCGTCACGACCTAAAATATGTGTACCAACTTTTTGATTTAAAACTTCTAGCACTTCACCAAATGGCTTATCCATTACTGAAGAGGTGTTGCCATGAAAATCTTTCCAGAATTTTTTGAGAAAATTTTTCCAATCCATTTTGCCGTTAGAAACAATAT
>CANNMN010000040.1 GCA_947505885.1 Rickettsiales bacterium | reverse complement strand
GACGACGGTCGCGCTTAACTTTACGAACCTTAGTAGAGTCAGCAACGAGTCGATGCTTGATGTGCGAATCAACTATTTCTTCAAATTCTTTTGCGTGACCAGAAAAGAAATGATCAGCGCCATGAATCATTTGATAAGCTACGGAAGCTCCATCTCTTGCTGCAAGTTTTTCAGATAATTTTGCTGAATCTGCTTCTTTAGTGATGTCATCTTTTCCACCTTGAACTATTAGGCCGGAAGATGTGCAGGGCACGATGAAATTAAAATCGTATTTTGTAGCTGGCGGGGCAGCAAGAATGTAATTTTCAAATTCTGGTCTACGCATTACAAGCTGTAGAGCAATCCATGAGCCAAAGGAAAAGCCACCAATCCAATATTCAGTAGCTTCCATATTTTGATCGTGAAGCCAATTTGTAGCAGCTGTAGCGTCTAGAAGTTCACCAAGTCCATTGTCAAACTTTCCTTCTGATCTGCCGACGCCACGAAAATTTATGCGCAAAACAGAGAATCCGTTAGAGACGAAAGCTTTGTAAATATTGTAAGTAATTTTGTTATTCATGGTGCCGCCATGAAGTGGGTGAGGGTGTAGCACCAAAGCTACAGGAGCTTTAGGATTAATGTTCTGATGATAACGCCCTTCAATTCTTCCAGCGGGGCCACTAATGATTACTTCAGGCATTAGTTAGTTTTGTCCCATTGCACTGGTTTTTGTTCCCCATCTACAACTAGCTGGTTTGAACCGGCATATTTTGCCGCCATGTATTTGCCGTGTCCGGCATGAACTCCGTAGTAATAAACCGGCTCGATTTCCTTGTCGTTAAATTTTCTTTTAGCGATGTTCTTAACGCGATTCTTCGGATTGTTCTTAGTACCCATTGCTTTAGCGAGATTTTTAAGTTGGAAAAAAATGAAGGGCCGGCAAAGTAGGAATCAATCCTCCAAAATCAAGTTTTAAAAAATGCCTAAATTCAACCGTTTAAAAGATTGCGTTGTTACCAATAAAAACGTGGTTATTCGCGTAGATATCAATGTTCCGATGAGTAACGGAAAAATTGATGATGACACTCGAATTAAAGCCGTAATTCCGACGCTTAAATATCTCGCTGAAAATAAAGCAAAAGTGATCGTGATTTCACATTTTGGTCGTCCAGAAGGAATGGTAGATCCTTCAATGTCAATCAAACCTTTAGTTGCTCACGTTCAGGAATTGCTTGGCTCAATCAAGGTTAGTTTTGTTGATGATTGTATTGGCGAGAAAGTAATAAAAGCCGTTGAAGCCATGAATTACGGAGAAGTAATCATGTTAGAAAATCTACGCTTCTACAAACAAGAAACCAAAAACGATCCAGAATTTTCGCGTAAATTAGCAAGTCTTGGAAATCTCTACGTGAACGATGCATTTTCTTGTTCGCACCGCGCCCATGCTTCGATCACTGGTATTCCGGCGATCTTAAAATCAGCTGCTGGATTTTTGATGGAAGAAGAATTAGACGGCCTAACTAATCATTTAGAAAACGCCAAAAAACCGATGATGGCCGTTGTTGGTGGAGCAAAAGTTTCGACAAAATTAGATTTGCTAAACTCACTCTCAAAAAAAGCGCAAACCATTGTGGTTGGTGGTGGCATGGCCAATACATTTCTTTACGCTTTGGGAAAAAATATTGGAAAATCTCTGTGTGAAAAAGATTTAAAAGAAACGGCTTTAGAAATTCTGAAAAATGTGCGAGTTCTTCTTCCGACCGATGTTGTTGTTGCCAAAAAATTCCAACAAAATGCGCCGTGCCGAACCGTTTTGGTTGATGAAGTTGCTGATGACGACATGATTCTCGACATCGGCGCGGCAAGCAGCGCCAAGATTGCCGAGGAGCTAGCGAAGCATCAAACTTTAGTTTGGAATGGGCCACTTGGCGCTTTCGAAATTAAGCCTTTTAACATTGGAACTGAAAGTTTTGCACGCACTGCGGCAGATCTTACCGAAGCTGGAAAATTAATTTCGGTTTCTGGCGGCGGAGATTCTGTTTCTGCTCTTAACTCAATTGGTTTAGCAGAAAAATTTACTTACATCTCAACTGCTGGCGGAGCTTTTCTTGAATGGTTAGAAGGTAAGGATTTGCCAGGAGTAGCGGCCCTTTCTATTCCTCATTCATAATCAGACTTCTCTCTTCATTGGTCTCTAAATCTTTGACCTGAATTCTTGTTCCGCCCGCGATCGATTCCATGAATAAAACTTTTACAGTGCGATAATTGTCGATTTTGGAATCGTAGAATTGAATCACCAAACCTTCTCGCACCAGGTTTCCTTCGTCGATTTCAATTCCGGATTTATTGTCGAAATCGTATCCGGTCCAGGCTAGTGTTGGCTTAATGGTAATAAAAAAAATTGCTGCGACAGTAAGAAGTAGTGGTGTGGTTTTCATGGTTGACTTTTGTTGGTGTTGTGAATTTGATGCGCGCCCCTTTCGCAGGGGAACGTAGTAAGATTTTGCTACATTACTTACTTTCAAGAAATTTTATTCGGGGCGTAGCGCAGTCTGGCTAGCGCACCTGGTTTGGGACCAGGGGGTCGGGAGTTCGAATCTCTCCGCCCCGACCAAAATTTCTACTAAGCTGATCGCTTGAGGTGAGCTTTCTCTAAAATTCTTGATCAAAGCATTTTTTACGCCTCGCCAAGATGTCGTAAATACACCGCGGCCTAGTTAGCCTAGCGAAATTTCCCTGCCCAGAATGAATCCCAAAGAAGTTTGCGATTACAGATTCCCTGCGACCCTTGCTGACACTGCTGTTAAAGCTGACAAAAAATTCTCCAAATCAAAATTTCTAAAAAATTTTTTAAAAGAAATTTGGGCTAAGAAAGAGCTCAAGAAAAGAATGCGCTAAAATATGATTAAGCGCGCTTTACGAGCTTTGCTCAAAAAAGGCGATAAGTCAGCGCTGAAGATCATCGACATCGATTTGTAATAATCTGTCAAAAAAATTTATGATCGAAAACTTTTCTTTACAAAAAGAGTCGGTAAAAATTTCACAAGAAATGAAGTTTGATTTTAGTCTGCATAATTAAGTTCAGGCGAAGAAAATCAGACTCGAAAATGCCGTCTACTTATTTTAAGAAAAACGGCTCTCACACAAAAAAAATTTTTTAAATCACGGCTAAAAATTTCGCTGAATGGGTTTTTAGTTTTTCTAAAAAACATTCTTTTTGCGATCTTTCGACCAGAAAACATAATGCTGGAAAGCACCTGATTTCACTGGTTGCAAATGGCTTTGAGTTTCAAAAACTTCAATTTGACTTAATCTAAAAATGACAGTTACAACCCCTGGGCAAAAATTCGTTTATTCTTTCGGCGACGGTAAATCTGAAGGCGACGCTTCGATGAAAAGTCTTCTTGGTGGCAAAGGCGCTAACCTTGCAGAAATGTCTAAAATGGGTTTGCCAGTTCCTCCTGGATTTACGATTACTACCGATTTCTGCGATTTTTATTATAAGAACGACAAGAAATTTCCTGATTCTTTGAGAAAAGAAGTTGCGGTTGCGCTCGCACAAATCGAAGAAAAAATCGGTGCAAAATTTGGTGATGAAAAAAATCCCCTACTTTTTTCTGTTCGCTCCGGCGCTAGAGCTTCAATGCCTGGCATGATGGATACAGTTTTGAATTTGGGCTTAAACGACAAAACAGTTTTGGGTTTAGCAGAAAAATCCGGCAATCGTCGTTTCGCTTTCGACTCTTACCGTCGCTTCATTCAAATGTATTCGAACGTTGTTCTTGGTTTTGATCACCACAATTTCGAAGTGATTTTGGACGAGAAAAAACATGAATTTGGCGCTTCTGCTGACACAGATTTAAGTACGGAAAATCTCGAAGAAATTGTCGCTCTTTTTAAATCTGAAGTGAAAAAAGAATTGGGTTTTGATTTTCCACAAGATGTGAATGAACAGCTCTGGGGCGCAGTTGAAGCGGTGTTTGCTTCTTGGATGAATAATCGCGCAATCGTTTACCGCCAACTAAATGACATCCCCGCCTCTTGGGGAACTGCGGTTAATGTGCAATCGATGGTTTTTGGAAATATGGGAGACACTTCAGCAACAGGAGTGGCGTTTACTCGCAACCCCTCAACGGGCACGAAAGAACTTTACGGCGAATATTTAATCAATGCCCAAGGCGAAGATGTTGTGGCGGGAATTCGCACTCCGCAATCAATCACCAACTCAGGCAAGAAGCAGCTCAACTCCGTTCTTCCTTCAATGGAAGAAACCATGCTTGATGTGTTCTTAGAGCTCGAAAAAATTTATAAAAAACTCGAGCTGCATTATCGCGACATGCAAGATATCGAATTCACCGTGCAAAATAAAAAGCTGTGGATGCTACAGACTCGTAACGGCAAACGTACCGCTCACGCTGCAGTAAAAATCGCTGTCGACATGGTTGAAGAAAATTTGATCAGCAAAAAAGAAGCTTTGTTGCGCATTGATCCATCAAGTCTTGATCAACTTCTGCACCCAACTCTCGACCCAAAAGCAAAAGTTCAAGTTATTGCGAAAGGTCTTCCAGCCTCTCCAGGCGCGGCTTCTGGCATCGTTGTATTTTCTTCTGCCGAAGCAGAAAAAAAATCAGAAAATGGCGGAAAAGTTATTTTAGTTCGTGTTGAAACTAGCCCTGAAGACATCAAGGGAATGCATGTGTCGCAAGGAATTCTCACCGCTCGCGGCGGCATGACATCGCACGCGGCCGTTGTGGCGCGTGGCATGGGAACGCCTTGTGTTTCTGGCGCATCTGGTCTTCACGTTGATCAAGGTGGTCAATTTTTCACCGCAGGTGGCGTGAAAGTAAAACAAGGCGACATCATTACCATCAACGGTTCAACCGGTGATGTGATTCTTGGTTCGGTGCCAACTTTGAAGCCAAATCTTTCTGGTGATTTTGAAACAATCATGAAATGGGCTGATGAAGTTCGCGTGCTTCGAGTTCGTACAAATGCTGAAACCCCACTTGATTGCCAAGTTGCGCGCGACTTCGGTTGCGAAGGTATTGGTTTGTGCAGAACTGAGCACATGTTTTTCAGCGAAGATCGCATTATTTCTGTGCGCGAAATGATTTTGGCGGAAACGCTTGAAGGTCGTAAAAAAGCCCTCGCGAAATTGCTGCCAATGCAACGTAAAGACTTCGTCGAGATCTTCAAAATTATGGCCGGATTACCGGTAACAATTCGCCTTCTTGATCCTCCTCTTCACGAATTTTTGCCGCATAAAGACAGCGAAATCGCTGAAGTTGCAAAAGCCGTTGGCGTTGATGTTGGTTACGTCAAACACCGTATCAGCCAACTTCACGAACAAAATCCGATGCTTGGCCATCGCGGTTGTCGCCTCGGAATTTCTTATCCAGAAATCTACGAAATGCAGGCGAGAGCAATTTTTGAAGCCGCTTCAATCGTTAAGAAAGAGACCGGTAAAGACGTTCTTCTAGAAATCATGGTGCCGCTAGTTGCGACTAAAAAAGAGCTGCAAATTTTGAAATTATTGATCGTTGCAACCGAAAAATCCGTCGAACAAGAAACCGGCGCGAAGCTAAATTACATGGTTGGCACGATGATCGAGCTTCCTAGAGCTGCGCTACTCGCCGACCAAATCGCCGAAGAAGCCGAATTTTTTAGCTTTGGAACAAATGACTTAACCCAAACAACTTTTGGATTAAGTCGTGACGACTCCGCCAGCTTCCTGGGTCATTACCAAAAAGCCGGAATTTTAGAAAAAGATCCCTTTGCCGAACTAGACCAAGAAGGGGTAGGCGCATTAATCAAAATTGCCGTCGAGAAAGGAAAGGCGACTCGCAAAGACATCAAACTAGGAATCTGCGGCGAACACGGCGGCAACCCCGCATCAATCGAATTCTGCCACAAAGCAGGCTTGAACTACGTAAGCTGCTCACCTTACCGCGTTCCGATCGCAAGACTGGCAGCGGCTAGAGCTGGGTTGTAAAAAGCTTCCCGCTGGTTGAGCGGAGTCGAAACCAAGGGAAGCGAACTCTGAGTTTTTCTTATCCTTGGTTTCGACTTCGCTCAACCGGCGGAATAATTCAAGTAAAGTAAATATTAAATGAGCTCTAAAACATTATTTCATTACACAACTTTTGAAGGCTTGAAAGGAATTTTAGAGGAGAATTGTTTCAGAGCTACTGATGCTTATACAACTAACGATTCTCAAGAGATAGTTCATGGAATTGATCTGATTAAGCATTACTTAAAAAAGAATGGAGAGAACGAAGTTATTAAAGAAAAAGTTATTAAAGAAAAAGTTATTAAAGAAAAAGTAAAAGGATTTATTGATTATCTAATTGGTAAAGAAAGATCTGATAAGCTTGCAAGGGGCGTCTTCTTAACTTGTTTTAGTTCTTATGATGATGCAGATCCAGATAAAGTTTTTAATAACGGACTTCTGAGTCAGTGGCGTGGTTACGGCTTTAAGCAAGGTTACGCGTTGAAATTTGATTCTGACTTATTGCTGAAAGATTTTGAGAGTGAAAGCAGGGAGAAGGATGCAGTTCATACATCTGGCGATGTTACTTACTGCAATATGGAAGATTTTTTGGATAAGGAGGATAACAAAAAGTCTTTTGACGAGATAAACAAATCAATCAGACAGCTTGAGACAAATCCGAGTGGGTTCAGTGGAAGTCGGGAAGAGCAAGAATTATTCGAATCAATTTTGAAAATATGTTTTCATAATAAACATAAAGGTTTTTGTGAAGAGAGAGAATATAGGGTGGTTAAAGCAACATGGGAAAACAAAGAAAGTATAAAAAAATACGATGTATTTTTCTACGAAGGTTGCGGTGGTTTAGTGAGGAGTTATGTGAAAATCTTGAAAGGTAAGCCAAGGATGGCATTGAAGGAGATTATAGTTGGGCCATCTCCCAATAAAGAGAGAAACAAGATTCAGATCGAAAGTTTTTTGAAACAAATTGGTTCTGAAATTCCCTCTGATGTTAAGGTTGAAATTTCTGCCACTCCGTTTGTTTAACCTCAGGGTAATCCAAGGACTGAGTAGCTAATTCAGGGGCGGCATACCAATTGCAACACTCGATCCCTTCCCGCTGGTTGAGCGGAGTCGAAACCAAGGGAAGGGCTTTGCGGGTTTCTTATCCTTGGTTTCGACTCCGCTCAACCAGCGGATAAGAAAGAAAACCGGCGGATAAGAAAGTTGTGCTACGGATAAGAAAGGCAACATCTGTGAACCTAGAGCGGGAATGAGTCGGAGACTGATTCCTGCAGTGGGTGGCGAAGGCGGCGTTTTGGAATTATTAACTTAAAAAAGAAAAAGATGAAAAAGTTTTTTATTGTTTTTGTGCTTCTGTCTCTTGCTGGATGTGGAATAATCGGGAATGGGATAGTGATTTTTTGATCTTTAGTTTTTAGCGGGACCAGATCCCTTCCCGCTGGTTGAGCGGAGTCGAAACCAAGGGGAGGGCCTCGGGGGTTTCTTATCCTTGGTTTCGACTTCGCTCAACCAGCGGATAAGAAAAACAATCAGCGGATAAGAAAGTCAACCAGCGGATAAGAAAGTAAACATCACACCAATCAAACCCACACTCACATGCCACACATGTATATTCTCGAATGTGCAGACAAATCATTTTACGTCGGAAGCACTGTTGATCTTGAGCGCAGATTGTGGGAGCATCAAAACAGGCTCGGGGCGAAATATACTCAAAGACGGTTGCCGGTGAAGATGGTTTTTGCGCAGGAATTTGAGCGAGTTGATGAGGCTTATTTTTTTGAAAAACAGGTTCAGGGCTGGAATAGAAAAAAGAGAATTGCCCTAATAAATCGTGATCCTGATGTCTTGAAGGAATTGGCAAAATGTCGCAACGAAACCAATCACAAGACAGAATAAAAAAACCCGAATTTCTACGATACGTAATTTATGATTTACTTGATGAAGCTTCTGAAATCAGCAGATAAAAATGATTAAAAACTAAGAAGGGGCTTTACGAATTTGGATTAAAATGGAACGAAAAGATGCGGTTAATTCAACTCTTAATAATTCTAACTAAAGAGCCCTGCGCTTAAAGAACCAAACAGAGAAGAATAGCGTCACGCAAGATATCAGCAGCAGCATTGAGAAATTATATTTTAGCAAATCGAAGCTCGCGCCTTTATTAAAAATCATCTGAGTAATTGTAACAAAATGATGAATTGGGTTAATGTAATAAGACAAAATTTGTAGACATTCAGGCATGTTGAGAAATGGCAAAGAGAAGCCAGAAGTTAAAATTATTGGCATTAGGAAAAAGAACGATCCAAGAGTCGCTTGTTGCTGATTGCTTGATATTGAAGAGATGAAAAGGCCAATTCCAACTATCGAAACCAGGTAAAGAAATATGCCAAAAAGCATAAAAATCACGTTGCCCTGGAAGGGAATTATTCGCGAGATGAGGAAAAATATTAGCACGCCTTGCGTCATTCCGATCAGTAGATTGGCACCTATTTTTCCCAAGATTATTTCAAGTGGGCTCAGCGGCGAAACGATAAGTTGATCAAAAGTGCCAAGCTCTCTTTCTCTCGCGATCGAAAGCGAGGCGACGCCAAGAATTGAAGTGGAAAGAATTAAGCTCATTAGCGACGGAATAATGAACCACTTGTAATTAAGATTTGAGTTAAACCAGTTGCGATTATTGACCTCGCTTCGAATTGCTTCCTGATTGATTTTATGAATCTTGAATTCGGTTTTGCGAGTGATTGATCGCTGAATAATTTCCTGCAAATAACCAGACACGATATTGGCGGAATTTAGTCTTCTGCCATCGAGTAAAATTTGTATTTCTGCTGTTTTTCCGGCGGCGATTTTGCGTGAAAAATCAGGGGCAAAAACTATCGCGCCGATGACTTTTTGTTTGTCGATTAAGTTTTGAACTTCGTCGTAATTTTGCGTCGAAATTATCTTGGTAAAATATTCGCGCGACGCCGCCATGTCGGTAATAATCTCTCTGCTGTAAGAGCCTCGGTCTTGATCTAAAATGGCAATCTTGATGTTAAAAACATCGAGAGTTGCAACTGAAGAAAAAAGCAGAAGCTGAATCAGTGGCGGCATAATCAAAGAGAAGCGCGATTTTGGGTCTTTCAGTAAAACTATTAGCTCTTTGATGATTAGCGCTTTGATTTTGATTAGGCTGGAAATCAGTTTCATTATTCGAGCGATTTTTTTGTTTTGCGCAAAACGCCAAAATAAATCGCCACGCTGAT
>CANNMN010000039.1 GCA_947505885.1 Rickettsiales bacterium | reverse complement strand
AGAGTTAATCGCGTTCTTTTGTGAATTTTCATGAGAGACAAAGTTTACATGGTTAATGGAGGGCGAATCCAAATTAATCATGTAAACAACGCGACCAATTCTTACACATTAGGTCCTCGGGCCAATAATTCAGCAACGGTTTCTGTGTGGCCTTCTTGAGCAGCAAACATCAAAGCCGTACCACCATCAGATTCTCTTGCTTCAATATCAGCTCCTCGAGCCAATAATTCAGCAACGACTTCTGTGTGGCCATTTTGCGCAGCAAACATTAAAGCTGTGATACCGTCAGATTTTCTTGCTGCGTTAACATCAGCTCCTTGATCCAATAATTCAGTAACGGTTTCTGTGTGGCCATTTTCAGCAGCAAGCATCAAAACCGTGGAGTCATCATAGGCGCTTGCGTTAACATCAGCTCCTTGATTCAATAATTCAGAAACGGTTTGGGTTAATCCATCTTCATCCTGAACTTCCCTCCGAGGATTTGTTATGGCCTTGATTAGTAGTGAATCTAAGTCTTTTTTAAGGCGGAAGAGCTAGAGGTAGATTTCATAAAGATCTAATGACGAACTTGAGTTAAACTGTAAGGAATTAATTATTGTTTTTGCGTGTCAGCAATCAGTCTTAAAACTTTTTTTGCTCCACTACTTCCAAATGAAACAAATCGAAAAATAAAACACAAAGATTAATTTTTTACGAACCAGAAAGAGTATTTAAGAAAACTCTGAGCAACCCACAAATTCCTTAAAAAAGACTGAATTTGTACAGCTATTAAGCTTTTTGAATACTCGACTCAACTCGCTTTTTCGGAAGAGATTATCCGGATCTTTTTTAAGATTCTTAAAAGAATATTTAGTGATTTTTAGAGGTGGTTGGTGGGTTTTTCAGGATGTCCTTAGCTATTTTTAAAGTTAAATTCGCTCTAAGGCCGCCTCTAGAATTTGTTTTATTCTAGCAGTTTTTAGCATTTGTGCCAACCAAAATAAATTATCGAACCAGGCGCTTGTGAATGACAAAATAAAAAATGACCGCCAGCGCGAACAAAGCAGGCAAAAGCCAAAGAAGAAGCTTATTTCTGTTGCTCGGTTTTGTCAGAATATTTTCACCAAATTCTTGCACTAATTCTGCTCTGATTTCCTCGTCACTTTTCCCAGATAAGATTTTTTGACGAATATTTTTACGCATCTCGAAAGAAAATTCAGTGTCAGAATTTTCGATTACTTGTCCGTTACAAATTAAGCAGCGCACCTCCAAAAACATTGCCATTGCTCGCTGTTCTTGAGTTTCATTTTTTAGTTTTTCTTCGGGAGAAAGCGCAAAGGAATGAAGAGAAAAAAGAAAAAGAGTTAAGAATATTTTTAGCATTTTTGAGATTTTTTTATTTTGTAACCGGACACATTTCTTAAGTTTTTACGCTGAAGAATTCAGTCGAGGGTTCCAATGAATATCCGTGAAGCATGGTCTCTGGAATAGCAAACTTGAGATGAAGAAAAGCTAGGCTAAAAATTTTAGATCAATTTCGCCGTCAAAAATTTTTGTGTAACCACCAGTCATCACAATTGAATCGTTATTCCATTCAATTTCCAGATCGCCGCCTTTGAAGCGAATGGTGATTTTTTTTGACTGCACCAAATTTTTTTTGATCGCGGCAACTGCAACTGCGCAAGCGCCAGAACCGCAGGCGAGAGTTTCGCCAGCGCCACGCTCCCAAACTCTGACTTCGATTAAGTTGTTAGAAATAATCTGCGCGAATTCGACGTTGGTTTTGTTTGGAAAGATTTTGTCTAGCTCAATTTTTGGCCCAACATCACAAAATTTTTCATCAGAAATTTTTGCATCAAGAAAGGTCACGGCATGAGGATTTCCAACATCTACGCAAGAAAAATTAAATCCGTGCAGCGCAACATCTTCAGCAAATTTTGGCTCGCCCATGTTGACCGAAATTAAATCGTTAACTCTCCAGCATTTTAGAATTCCGGCAGCGGTTTTGATTTTTACTTCAGGTTTTTCAAGCAAAGAAGCGACACATCTAGTCGCGTTTCCGCAGGCTCCAGACATTGATCCGTCAGAGTTGTAGATTTCCATTTCGCAATCTGCTTCCGCAGAATTTTTTATCACAATCAGCTGATCGCAGCCGATATTTTTACGGTCAGAAATTTTTTTTATTTGCTCTGAAGTTAGAGAGATTGTGGTTTTGCGTGCATCAAAAATGACGAAATCGTTTCCTGCGCCCGACATTTTTACGAAAGGAAGAGTCATTTTGAAGTAGAATTAAGATTAAGAAAATAGCGTGCAGCCTTGATTTCCTAGGTGCGGAAAGCTTCATTTATCCAGCAAATCTTGCGAATCTTTCTTTGCCTTCGGCTTATGAGGTTTTGGTGAAACCATTCCAGCTCTAGACTCGTCGAAAATATTATTTTTAAGAAATTAGTTTTTTGCTCTACTGACGTAAGAAAAATCTTCAGTGTTAACGATTATTTCTTCACCAGATGCAACAAAAGGCGGAACCATCACGCGCACGCCATTTTCTAGGATTGCCGGCTTGTAAGAAGAAGCGGCGGTTTGGCCTTTTACCACGGCATCAGCTTGTGCAATGATTGCGTTTACATTCTCGGGAATGGCGATTGAGATTGGTTTGTCGTTACAATATTCAACGCGAAGATTCATGCCTTCTTGCAGAAAGGGCAGGGCTTCACCGACTAATTTTTTAGCGAATTGCAGGGTTTCAAAATTTTCCATGTCCATCGCGACTAGCTCGTCTTGGTCGAAATATTGGAACTGATAATTTTTTTGCTCAACGTAAGCAACATCGACATCTTCGCTTGAAGCGTAACGAGTATTTGTCTTGTTGCCAGTGACGATATTTTTCATCTCAACTTGAATGTAAGCGCCGCCTTTACCCGGCTTCACATGTTCGCGTTTTGCAACTTTCCAAAGTTGATTTTCAAATTCGATTACGTTGCCGACACGAAGAGAATTTGCGTTAGTTTTAGACATAAGTTTTTAGTTAAGATTTTTAACGATTTGTTCGACGACTTTTTTGGCGTCACCAAAAATCATCATCGTATTGTCGTTGTAGAAGAGTTCGTTATCGACGCCGGCATAGCCTGCCGCCATCGAGCGCTTAATGAAGAAAACGCTTTGAGCGTGAGCGACATCAAGGATTGGCATGCCGTAGATTGGGCTGGTTTTATCGGTTTTGGCTGACGGATTGGTAACGTCATTGGCACCGATTACGAAGGCAATATCGGTTGATTTGAATTCGCCGTTAATCTCTTCGAGCTCGAAAACTTTTTCGTAATCGATGTTAGCTTCGGCAAGCAACACGTTCATGTGGCCAGGCATTCTTCCAGCTACTGGATGGATGGCAAATTTTACCTTAACTCCAGCATCTTCAAGAAGTTTAGTCATCTCTGCAACTGCATGCTGCGCGCCGGCAACGGCCATTCCATAGCCTGGAACGATGATTACGGAAGATGAGGATTTCATCAAATAAGCCGCATCTTCAGCAGCGGCTTGTTTCACTGGTCTTTGCTCTTTGACCTCGTTGCTTGTCGCAACTTGATCGCCAAATCCCGAGAACATCACGTTGAAAATTGAGCGATTCATCGCTTTGCACATGATGTAGCTAAGTATCGCACCAGAGGCGCCAATCAAGGCTCCAGAAATTATGAGAAGAGGATTATTTAAAGTAAAACCAATGCCAGTTGCCGCCCAGCCTGAATAAGAGTTTAACATTGAAACCACAACTGGCATGTCTGCGCCACCTACTGGCGCGATCAGCATGAAGCCAACAAAGAAAGAAAGCAGAACGAGAAGAATGAAAAAGAATTTTGAACCAAAAGCGAAGAAGGCGATGAGAATAATGGCCAGGCCGATTCCGACATATTGCGAATGTTTCTTCGGGTTCTTTTTAAAGATGATAAATTTTGAATTCATGTTGCCATTCAACTTTGCGAAGGCAACGAGAGAGCCGGTGAAAGTGATTGCGCCGATGACAACGCCGATGCCCATTTCAATTAAGCTGGCGAGCTTGATGTGATTATCTTCGATGATGTGAAATGAGTTTGGCATCCAGAGGGCAGCGGCAGCGATCAAGACGGCGGCTAGTCCGACGAGAGAATGGAAGCCAGCGACGAGTTGCGGCATCGCGGTCATCTTAACTTTCTTAGCAACGAAGTAGCCGATTCCAGCACCAATCGCGATCGCTAAAATGATCGCAAAAAGATTGTGAACTTGTGGCAAGCAAAGTGTGGTTAAAATCGCTAAAGCCATTCCGCCCATGCCAAAATAATTTCCGATGCGAGAAGTTTTTGGTGAGGAGAGGCCGTAGAGCGAGAGGATAAAAAGAACGGCAGAGATCAGGTAGAAAAAGGATGCGAACGAAGACATGTTTTTAAGTATTTAGGCTATTCCTGCACGAAGGCAGTCATGAAGGTGCAAGATCCCGACGATTTTTTCTGCATCAAGAACAAATAAACTGGTGATGTTTTTCTTGTTCATTATGGCAATGGCTTCGGCGGCGAGTGTTGTTGGAGTTGTGGTGATTGGGTCTTTAGTCATGATTTCTTCGGCGTCGTGATCTAAAAAATCTCGGTCGATGTGACGACGCAAATCGCCGTCGGTGATGATTCCAAGTAGTTTGCCAGAATTGTTGGTGATGCCAGTGCAGCCAAGATGTTTTGAGGTCATTTCAAGTAAAACTTCTGACATTTTTTTATCTTTTTCGACGAGTGGAATATCTTTGTGAAGGCGCATCAAATCTTGCACCTTCAAGAAGTTAGAACCTAATTTTCCTCCGGGATGAAAGGTGCCAAATTGCTCAGAATTAAAGCCGCGCGCGTCGATTAAACTTACCGCCAAAGCGTCGCCGATCGCTAGCATCATTGTGGTTGAAGTTGTTGGAGCATTGACCCCATTTGCTTCTGGAATAGCTGGCAAAACTAGAGGTACGGTGCTGGCTTTGGTGAGTTCAGATTCTCTACGACGAATAATTCCGATGATCGGCACTTCGAAACGTTTGCAGTAGTAGATGATGTCGCGAAGTTCTTTGGTTTCGCCGGAATTCGAAAGCAAGATTACCACGTCGTTTGGCGAGATCATTCCTAGGTCGCCATGGCTTGCTTCGCCAGGGTGAATAAAGAAAGCGGAAGTTCCGGTTGAGGCGAAAGTTGCGGCGATTTTACCTCCGATGTGTCCAGATTTTCCCATGCCACTGACCACAACTTTTCCTTGGCAGTTCAAGATTAGATCAACTGCGCGAATAAAATTTTCGTCGAAGAAAGTAAGTAAAGAATTTAAGCCATCTATTTCGGTTTTAATCGTTGCGATTGCGGAGGAGATGTATTTATTTTGCATGTTTATTAATTTTTCTGGATCTTCGCCTTCGCGGTGATGGCTTCTAAAGTAATACACTTAACTGGTCGCTTCATTCCTAAAAAGGCGATGATTCAGAAAGTGATTTGATGGTTTTCATTTTTGAATTTGTTATGACTCTAAAACAACAAGAAATTTTGCAGGAATTTTCTAAGTCTGAAGCGATCCTTAAAGGTCATTTTATTCTTTCTTCAGGTCTTCATTCCGACACTTACATGCAATGTGCGCGAGTTTTGATGGAACCAAAAAGAGCGGAAAAACTTTGCGCTAAACTCGCTAAAAAAATTACTGATCGCCTCGGAGAAAATTTTGCCGACATCGTTGTCGCTCCGGCGATGGGAGGAGTTGTTGTTGGTTACGAACTTGCTCGTCAACTTGGTTTGCCATCGATTTTTTGCGAAAGAGTTAATGGTCAGTTTGAGTTGCGACGTGGCTTCACGCTTGATTCATCGCTGCGTGTTTTAGTTGTTGAAGATGTGATCACGACTGGAAAATCGTCACTCGAAACTTATGATTTAATCAGAAAATTCGGCGCGAAGATTGTTGCTGAAGCATCTTTAGTTGATCGTTCAAACGATAAAAATCTTGAAGCAAAAATGGGCGTTCCAGTAATTTCACTTTTGTCAGTCGATGTAAAAACTTTTGATGAAAATAATGTGCCGGAAGAGTTGAAAGATATTCCGGCGATTAAGCCGGGAAGTAGGTTTCTTTCTCAAGTAAATAAATAATTAATTTCATCTCCGTTTTTGCGGGAATGATGCGGAGAGTATGAAAACTTACACAAACAATCTTGAATCCACCGTCCTAAATAATCGTAAACTCAACGTTTCTTTCGAATTTTTTCCGCCAAAAACGGAAGAGATGGAAATGAAGTTGTGGGAGGTGATTTTGAAAATGGAAAATCTTAATCCGAGCTTTGTTTCAGTAACTTACGGCGCGGGTGGATCGACACGTGAACGCACTCACCAAGTCATTGAGAAGATTATTAAAGAAACTAGTCTGAAGCCAGCTTCTCACCTTACTTGTGTTGCGGCTTCAAAAGATGAGATTGATGAAATTTTGCGAAATTATTGGGAGATCGGCGTACGTCACATCGTGGCTTTGCGTGGGGATATGCCGGCTTCGAGTACAAATTATCAACTTCGTTTTGATGGTTACAAATATGCGAATGAGCTTGTTGCGGGTATTAAAAAGATTGCTGATTTTGAAATTTCTGTTGCGGGCTATCCCGAAAAACATCCAGAGGCAAAAAGTTTTGAAGAGGACATAGATAATCTTAAGCGCAAAGTAGACGCGGGCGCAACACGCATCATCACCCAATTCTTTTTTGATGCGGATGTTTACCTTTCTTTCGTTGAAAAATGTCGGAAGGCGAAAATTGAAGTTCCAATCATTCCCGGAATTTTGCCGGTTACTAATGTTAAGCAGACAAAACATTTCGCGAAAATGTGTGGCGCAAAAATTCCAAAATGGATGGATAATCTTTTTGTTGGGCTTGATGAACGTCAAGAAAATCGTCAACTTGTCGCCGGAATTGTGGCGACAGAGCTGTGTCGGATTCTACGTAACAATGGCGTTGATGATTTTCACTTCTACACTTTAAATCGCTCCGATCTTACGGCGGCGATATGTCATGTTCTAGGGGTTAGAGAAGTCTAAAACTTGCAAATCAAGAATTTGGACTCTAAGTCGCGGCCTCTAATCCATTAAATTTTAACTTTTCTCAATGCCTAAAGAAGATCTTCTTTCCATGAATGGCGTCGTATTGGAAGTATTTCCCAATACGATTTTTCGTGTCGAACTCGAAAATGGTCACTCAATTATTGCTCATGCTTCCGGCAAAATTCGTAAAAATAAAATTCGTATTTTGAAAGGCGATAAAGTTGAGATTGAGCTTAGCACCTACGACTTAAGTAAGGGCCGTATCGTTCGCAGAAATGTTTAATTTAGAGCACCTACTTAATGAAAAATTTACTCATCGTTGAATCTCCCGCCAAGGCAAAAACCATCGGCAAATATTTGGGTAGTGACTACAAGGTTTTAGCTTCCTTTGGTCACGTTCGTGATTTGCCAAGTAAGAATGGCTCGGTTGATCCGGATAATAATTTTGCCATGAATTATGAGGTTTCATCGAGATCATCAAAGCATGTTAAAGAAATTGTCGATGCCGCGAAGCTTTGTACTAAGTTGATTCTTGCACCAGATCCCGATCGAGAAGGTGAATCAATCGCATGGCACGTTCTTGAAGTTTTAAAAGGCAAGAAGGCGATTAAAGCGGCAACTAAGATTGAGCGCGTAGTTTTCAACGCCATCACCAAAAATTCGATTTTAGAAGCGATTAAAAATCCGCGCGAGATTGACATGGATTTAGTCAACGCTCAGCAAGCTCGCCGTGCTTTGGACTATTTAGTTGGATTTAATCTTTCGCCAGTTTTGTGGAGAAAGTTACCGGGAAGTAAATCAGCAGGACGTGTTCAGTCTGTAGCTCTTCGCCTGATTTGTGATCGCGAAGAAGAAATTGAGGCATTTAAAAGCGAAGAATATTGGGACATTAAATTAGATCTTGAGACCGCAAAAAAAACACAATTTCAAGCGACAGTTTTTGAACTTGAAGGCAAGAAGTTAGAAAAATTTACCGTCGTAAATGAGAAACAAGCTGGCGACATTAAGAAGCTTTTAGACGCTAAGAAATATCAAGTTTTATCGATCACTAAAAAGCAGGCGAAACGCCGTCCGCAAGGTCCTTTCACTACTTCTTCTTTGCAACAAGAAGCGGCTCGTAAGTTAGGATTTGGCGCAAGTCGCACGATGATGACGGCGCAAAAACTTTATGAAGGAACAGAGATTGATGGCACCTCGCAAGGCTTGATCACTTACATGAGAACTGACTCAGTTTCGATCACTCCAGAAGCGATTACCGAACTGCGCGAAACTATTAACAAACTTTACGGAAAAAATTATTTGCCAGAGGCGGCGAATGTATTTAAGAGCAAGGTAAAAAACGCTCAGGAAGCGCATGAAGCAATTCGTCCGACTGACTTTTCTTTGACGCCAGACAAGGTAAAAAAATATTTAGATGAAGGCCAATTCGCACTTTACGATTTGGTTTGGAAAAGAACTTTAGCGTCGCAAATGGCTGATGTGATTTTTGATCAGGTAGTTGTAGAGATCGCCACAGCACCCATTTACGCCAAGGCTCGCGCTACTGGCTCAACAATTCGTTTCGATGGTTTTCACCGAGTTTATCACGAAGATCGCGATGAAGGCGAAAGTGAAGATGATGATGGAAAACAGGCGTTACCTGATCTCAAAGAAAAAGAATCTTTGGATTTGCTCGAAGTAAAACCACAACAACATTTTACCGAGCCCCTTCCGCGTTATTCTGAAGCGAGCTTGGTTAAGAAATTAGAAGAGCTTGGAATTGGTCGTCCTTCAACTTACGCGGCGATTATTTCTGTGCTGCAAGATCGCGGTTACGTTAAGTTGGATAAGCGCAGATTTTTTCCGGAAGAACGCGGCAGAATCGTTACAACTTTTCTCAAAGAATTTTTCTCGAAATATGTCGAGTTCGGCTACACTGCGGGCTTGGAAGATGAGTTAGATATTATTTCTAACGGCAAAATGGATTGGAAAAATTTCCTTAAAAAATTCTGGAAAGATTTTCACGGCAACACTTCTTCGGTAATGGATAAGCCATTTGGTGAAGTACTAGAAGTTTTAAATCAAAAAGTTGGCACACATATTTTAGGTCGTGACGAAGCGGGAAATTTAAAAGATTCTTGCCCGACTTGCGGCACCGGAAAACTTAGTTTACGCCTCAGTAAATTTGGTGCATTTATTGGCTGTTCAGGCTATCCAGAATGTAAATATACGATGCAGCTTTTCGACAAGGATGCTGATGT
>CANNMN010000038.1 GCA_947505885.1 Rickettsiales bacterium | reverse complement strand
TTTGAATTCTTGAGGCTCTCTGCCAAATAGCTTGGCTATTGATGAAACAGTAATGTCGTCGTGAGTGGGGCCGATGTCGCCGGAAGTAAAAATATAATCAAATTTTTTTCTGACTGCGTTAATTGAATCGATTATTTCTTGTTCGATATCTGGAACAACGCGCACTTCGCGCAAATTAATTCCCATTTCCGCCAAAGAACAGGCGAGAAAATTTAAATTCTCATCCTTTGTGCGACCAGAGAGTATTTCATCTCCAATGATTACTAATGCGGCGGTTACTTGGTCTTTTTTCATAATTTTATTTGGTGCACCCGGCGGGATTTGAACCCACAACCTTTGCCTTCGGAAAGCAACACTCTATCCAGTTGAGCTACGGATGCATATTTTATTAATCGTCTTCTACCTGTTCTACTGATTCCACTTCTGGAATGTAGTGTTTAAGCATGTTCTCAATCCCATTCTTCAAAGTAACTGTCGAACTCGGACATCCTGAGCAAGAGCCCTTCAAGACTAAGCGAACAATTCCTCCTTCAAATGAGTGGAAAATAATATCGCCACCATCCATTGCCACAGCTGGGCGAACTTTGATTTCGATTAATTCTTTGATTTGTTTTACGATGTCGGAATCATTTTCTGAAGCGGTCTCAGATTCTTTTTGCTCAAACATAACCGGTTTGCCAGTAACAAAAAAATCCATTATTGTTGCAAGAATTTCCGCTTTGATTTTTGGCCAATCAGTTTGTTCAGATTTAGTAATCGTAATGAAATCACGACCAAAAAAAATAGCTTCAACTCCAGCAATTTCAAAAAGTTGTAAAGCGAGAGGGGAAGAGGTTACAGCCTGTTTTTGATTTTTAAATTCCGCCGTGCCTTTTTCGAGAACAATCTTGTCGTCTGGAATGAATTTTAATGTTGCGGGATTTGGTGTTTCTTCAGAGCGAATGAACATAGTTTTTAATTAATTAATCTCCTCATCCATCGGTTGAGAGAGGTCGAGATTTGTTGAAGTTAATGTGTAATTTTCTTGGTCTCGACTTCGCTCGACTGGCGAAAATACCAGCTGTCGAGAGCAAGTGAATATTTTGGTTGGATCTTAGGAAATTCAAAAATGTCGCGATACAGAATTCTGTAAGTGTTATTATGCCACTCAGGAATGGTGTAATAATTTTCAAGAAGTCTCTGATCAAGATCAGAAGTTAAGTTTTTTAGTTCGTTTTTATTTTTAGCGCGAGAAATTTTTTCAACTAATTCATCGACAGTTTTGTCGCTTAAGCCAGATAAATTGCGACCGCCTTTGATGTCTTTTTGTGACGAGTGGAAGTAGGCGAAAAGCTCGTCGCCGGGAATTGTTGCTTGGCCAAACATTCCGGTAATCACATCGAAATCAAAATTATTAACCCGAGTTTGATACTGATTTTCTTCGACGAGTCGCATCTTCGCTTCAATGCCAAGTTTGCGTAAATTTTTAACAAAAGCTGCGATAATCATTTCAAAAGCTTGCGAATCGATAAGGAATTCAACGGAGATTTTTTGGTTAGTTTTTGGATCAATTAGTTTTCCATGAGAAAATTTGTAGCCGGCATCAAGCAAGATTTGGCGAGCTTGCAAAAGATTGTCACGATTGAATCCGTCGCCATTTGCTTTTGGTAAATGAAAATTTTTGTAACCAAATTCTGAATTGGCGAAGTAACTTTCAGTGCGTTCGTAAGAGCTGTAAAATATATGCTCACGCAGCCATTCAAAATCAAAAGCATAAGTCATTGCTTTACGCAGCGCTTGGTTTTGAAACTTCTCGCGGCGCAAATTTAGTACAAAAGTTTGCATTGGTGCGGGCAGGCTGTGCTTGATCTCTCGTTTGATGATCTCGCCATTTTTAATCGCTTCGATGTTGTAGGCATTGGCCCAATTACGCGCGATATTTTCTTGGCGCAGGTCATATTTTTGCGACTTAAACGCCTCGATCAAAACATTGTTATCGCGGTAATAATCGTAAGTGATTTTGTCAAAATTATAACGGCCGCGATTCACCGGCAAATCTTTCGCCCAATAATCTTTTACGCGTTCAAAAGTGATCGAGCGATTAGGCTTAACTTCTTGAATTTTATAAGGCCCAGAGCCTAGTGGCGGCTGAAGATTAGTCTTAGAAAAATCGACTAAATCATAGTAATGTTTTGGCAAAACTGGCAAAGAGGCAACGAGCAGCGGTAAGTCGCGATTGTGATTTTTTTTGAAGAAAAATTTTACTAAATGCGTGTTGATTTTTTTTACCTCGCTCACTTCACGAAAAAGCATTTTGTAACTCGGATGACCTTCAGAAATTAATTTGTTAAAAGTAAAAATTACATCGTCTGCGTCTATCAAAACTCCGTCGTGAAAACGGGCCTTTTTATTTAATCGAAACTCGATCCAGCTTTTGTCGGGAGACATTCTAATATTCTCAGCAACAAGTGCATAACGCGCCGAAATTTCATCCTCACTGCCTTCGGTTAAACTATCGTAAAGATAAGACAGACCTGATGCGGGAATTCCTTTTAAGATAAAATTATTGAGAGAATTAAAACCGCCTTCAGCGCCAAATTTTACTTCCCCACCTTTTGGCGCGTTAGGATTTACATAATCAAAATGCTGAAAATTTTTTGGATATTTGAGATCGCCAAAAGTAGAAATTCCCCAGGAAATTTCGGGTGTAGCAAATGCTTTTGAATTTAGTAAAATCAGCAAAAAAATAATTCGAATCGTGAAAATCATTAGAAACCTAAATCAACAAATATTGCCGCTCGCACTCACAATCGGCAATTTCGACGGCGTGCATCTCGGACATTTACAGATCATTTCTCAGGTCAAAAAAATTGCCAAAGAAAAAAAATTAGCTTCGGCAATTTTAACTTTTGAGCCGCATCCGATTTATTTTTTAAGACCCGAGAAGTCGCGAGATTTCAGAATTACCAGCCTAGCGCAGAAGTTAAGAATTTTTCGCGAACAGGAAATCGAATACGTAATTATTCTGCCTTTTAACAAAAAATTTTCGGAAATTTCGGCGCAGGATTTTGCTCAGGAAATTTTGTCTAAATCACTTAATGCCAAGCATTTGGTAATTGGCTATGACTTCACTTTTGGTAAAAATCGCCAAGGAAATTTTCGTTTTTTAGAAAATTTTAATTTTGGTCTGAGCGAAATTTCTCCACTGAAAAACTCTGAACAAACATGTTCTTCGAGTTTAGTGAGAAGGCTTCTTGCCGAGGGAAATGTTACTGAAGCAAATCGAGTTTTGGGTAGAAATTTTACGATTCAAGGAGTTGTAAATGAGGGAAGAAAACTTGCTTCTCAACTTGGATTTCCGACTGCAAATTTAGCTGCTAAACCTCACATCGTTAAACCAAAATTTGGCGTTTACAAAACTCAAACTTTCATTCCCCATCTCAAAAAAAGTTTTTCTTCGATTACTAATTTCGGAATCAAACCAACTCTTCGAGAAGCTCAGAGTGAAGCATTGTTTGAAACTCACATACCTGGCTTTTCTGAAAAAATTTACGACAAAAAAATCTACGTTGAGTTTCTCGACTTCATTAGAGACGAACAAAAATTTGCTTCGCTTGAGGACTTAAAGACTCAAATCAAGTTGGATATTACAAAACTTGATTCAAGAAACTGAACTTAAGTTTTTTTATTGCGAGAAGCCTTGTTCTGCGGCAACCCAGAAAATTGATGGTCGTACAAAGCTTGGGGTGAAGAGAGGGGGTGGGCGTGACCCAACTTGATTCTAAATTTTTTATTCAATAAAAGGCGCCGCGTTTTTCAAAAAAATTCCCTTACATCTTTACATGCAACTTCCTCTGAATTTTCCGATTCTTTCGACCCTGATTTTTTTGCCGATTATTGCGGCGATTTTAATGTTGCCTCTCAGGCTTAAAAATGCGCGTGGATACTATGCAATAGGCTTTGTAGCAAGCTTAACAAATTTGGCGCTTAGCTGTGTTTTGCTGTGTGGTTTTAATAGTGAAATTGTTGGTTTTCAGTTTTCTGAAATAATCAAATTCAGCTCTTCTTACGATATTAAATATTATCTCGGCATCGACGGAATCTCTCTTCTGATGATTGTGCTGACAGCTATTCTAACCCCTATCTGCTTGGTAATCAGTGTTAATTCAATCAATAAGCGTATCAAAGAATATGTTATCGCCTTCCTACTTATTGAAGGTTTCGTTATTGCTTCTTTTTGCTCTCTTGATTTGCTTTTTTTCTACATTTTCTTCGAAGCGATGTTGATTCCGATGTTTCTCGTCATCGGAATTTGGGGTGGCGAAAACAGAATTTACGCTGCTTACAAATTTTTCCTCTACACCCTTGCTGGATCAGTGCTGTTGCTTATTGCCATCATCATGATCTTGCTTTACACCGGCACAACTGACGTTGTTAAATTAGCTGAAATATTGCCAACATTTTTCCCGCTCGAATATCAAAAATGGCTCTTCCTTGCTTTCTTCTTTTCCTTCGCGGTGAAGGTTCCGATGTTTCCATTCCACACTTGGCTGCCTGATGCGCACGTGCAGGCGCCAACTGCTGGCTCAGTAATTCTTGCTGGTATTTTAATTAAGCTCGGCGCCTACGGTTTTTTGCGTTTCTCGCTACCATTTTTTCCGGAAGCCGCGCGTTATTTCGCTGATTTTATTTTTATCTTGAGTGTCATCGCCATCATCTACGCCTCACTCGTCGCCTTGATGCAAGAAGATATGAAGAAGATGATCGCTTACTCTTCCGTGGCTCACATGGGCTTCGTAACAATGGGAATTTTTAGTTTTACTCGCCAAGGAATTGACGGTGCGGTGATGCAAATGATCAGTCACGGGATTATTTCTGCAGCACTTTTCATCTGCGTTGGCGTTATTTACGATCGTCTTCACACCAAGCAGATCAAGGATTTGGGAGGTATTGCGACCAAGATGCCAAATTTTGCAATGCTTGCAATGATATTCACTTTGGCCTCGGTTGGCCTGCCAGGAACGAGCGGATTCGTTGGTGAATTTTTGACAATTATTGGAACCTTCAAAGCAAATAAAATCGTCGCACTTCTTGCTGCAACTGGTGTGATTTTAGGCGCTTGCTACATGCTCTGGCTTTACAAGCGCGTGTGGTTTTCTGAAATTAAAAATCAGCATGTTGAGCATGTTTCTGATCTCAATTTTATCGAATTATTTTCACTCGGCGTAATGGCTTTACTCGTGATTTTTATCGGCTTGTTGCCGAACTACACTTTAAACTTTTTCTCTTTGGCAACAGCTAATCTAACAAGAATTTTTCAGTAATTTTCCACGATTTTCCACTCGTCATTCTCACTTTCGCGAGGGTGACGCGTAAAAATTGGAACCAAAAACAAAAACAAAAATGCTCTCTCTAATCCTCCCTGAAATTACACTCTTTTGTGGCGCTTTAATCATTCTAATTTCAGATGCATTTTTGCGCAAAAAATTCGAAAATGTTTTTTACTCTTCTCATCTACTTGCCTTGGTTTTTTCAGCTATCTCGCTGATGTTTGTGATTAATAATTTTGTTAGAATCGAGACAGGTTTTAATCAGGGATTTTTGCTTAATCACTTCATCTCTTTCGTTAAGATTTTTGCGCTACTATTACTGCTCATTGTCATTCTTATCTCTCTCGATTTCGTTTATTCTGCTAAAAAAATCAGTGCTGAATTTCTTGCCTTGTTAATGATTGCAACGGCAGGCGGAATGGTTTTGGTTTCAGCTGGTGATTTTCTTGTCTTCTATCTCGGCCTAGAGTTGCAAGCTCTCTCGCTCTATTTACTTGCTGCAATTAATCGTGGTTCAAAAAAATCTGCAGAAGCGGGAATGAAATATTTTATTCTCGGTTGCTTGGCTTCTGGGCTTCTGCTTTTTGGAATTTCTTTGATCTATGGCTTTTCAGGCACGATTAATTTCGATACTCTGAATATACTTTATCACGGCTTCCAAGTTGAAAAAAATTCTATTCCAGTCGCGGTAATGTTTGGTTTTATTTTGGTGATTACAGCAATGTTTTTCAAAGTTTCTGCCGCACCCTTCCACATGTGGACCCCTGATGTTTACGAAGGATCAGCCACGGCGGTCACTACATTCTTTGCCACTGTCGTAAAATTTATCACCACTATGGCACTGCTTCGCTTGTCTACTAACTTGCTTCTTGGCTGGGAGGGAATAGGAAAACTTTTTGCTTCGATTGCTTTGCTTTCGATTGTGATTGGATCTTTCGGCGCAATTTTTCAAAAAAATCTCAAACGTCTTTTGGCCTATAGCTCGATTGGTCACGTCGGATTTTTCCTTCTTGGTCTGGCTGCTTTCGGCAAGGAGGCAATAGCGGCCTGCGTGCTTTACATGATTATTTACGCCTTAATTTCCGTAGGTTCATTTGCCTTTTTGAATCTGATGAAGGGTGAAAATGAGGAAAAAACTTTTGCGATTTCTTCGCTTTCTGGCCTAGCAAAAACTAATCCGACAATGGCTTTCTCTCTGAGTGTCTTGATGTTTTCGACCGCAGGAATTCCACCACTCGCTGGTTTCTTTTCAAAATTTTACATCATTACCTTCGCCATTACTTACGGCTTACTTCCTTTCGCTATTGCGGCAATTGTAATTAGTGTTGCCGCCGCTTACTACTATTTGCGCGTCATCAAAGTTATGTATTTTGACGAGCCAAATGGCGCGATGGAGCTCGAAGATATTGGCAATGTTAAATTGATCGTCTTTTTTTCAGCTTTACTCAATATTGCTTTGGTGATTTTCATCGATCCGCTGCTAAATCTAATCAAGGCTATTATCTAAATGAAGCTTTCACAAAAAACTGATATTCCTCTTAAAGGGGAAATTGCCGTCGCCCCAGATAAATCAATCTCACATCGGTCTTTAATTTTTGCGGCGCTTGCTCAGGGCAAAACTAAAATTACAAATTTACTTGAAGGTGAAGACGTTCTTTGTACTGCTCAGGCCTTGCGTTTAATGGGATGCGAGATCGAACAGAAAATTTTTCCTGCTCGACCGACGGAAAATTTTTGGGAAGTAAATGGCGTCGGCGTTGCCGGCCTTTCTGAGCCAGCCGACATACTCGACATGGGCAATTCTGGCACCGCAGCGCGTCTTCTTGCCGGTCTTGTTACTCCTTACAATTTCACTTCGTTTTTTACTGGAGATGCTTCTTTGCGTAAGCGCCCAATGGGTCGCGTTTTTGAGCCAATCAAGCAGTTTGGTGCAAAAATAATTTCGCGCCAAAATGGTCTAATGCCTTTCGCAATAATCGGCGCAAAAGAAGCAATGCCGATTGCTTACGAAATGAAAATTGCTTCGGCACAAGTCAAAAGTTGTATTTTGCTCGCAAGTCTTGCCACGCGCGGCGCAACGACAATCATCGAGCCAGAAAAATGTCGTGACCACACTGAAATAATGATGCGTTATTTGGGTTTAAAAATTTCCACTGAGGGCAAGAAAATTTCCTATTCTGGCCTGCAAGAATTTGACGCGAAAGACCTGGCAGTGCCCGGCGATATTTCTTCCGCCGCATTTTTTATTGTTGCCGCTTTGCTGGTAAAAAATTCGCAAGTTGTAATTAAAAATGTCGGAGTGAATCCGCTACGAACTGGCGTAATTACTAGTTTGCAAGAAATGGGTGGAAAAATTTCTTTTTTAAATGAGCGCGAAGTTGGTGGTGAAAAAGTTGCGGATATTCTTGTTGAAGCGAGTGAGCTAAAAGGAATCGAAGTGCCCGCAAACCGCGCTGCTAGCATGATCGACGAATATCCAATTCTTGCCGTTGCCGCCGCAAATGCAAAAGGTGTCACGAAAATGAACGGCCTTGCCGAGTTGAAAGTTAAGGAAAGTAACCGCCTGCTAATGATTGCACAGAACCTAGAGAAATGCGGTGTCACAGCGAAAATGGGCGACGATTACTTGGAGGTGCAAGGGAAGGTGCAAGGGGAAATGCAGGGGGAAATGCAGGGCGGAGCAAGGCAACAAAAATCTCCAGCAAAAATCATCACTTCAATGGATCACAGAATTGCAATGTCTTTCTTGATAATGGGCCTAACGATGGAAGGTGGAGTAGAGATCGACGACGCCTCGATGATTAAAACCAGTTTTCCGAATTTTGAGTCTATTTTGGACAACTTCCTTTGAAAATTACTTAGCGACTGAAATTTTTCTTGGAAAAAATAAATTCTAAGTAAAAAGAAGTGGCACGAAAAGAACTCTAGATAATTAGCTGTGTGGCTAACGCCATTTTTTGGTAAATTTAATAACTAAATTAGTTACTTCGCATGACCAGAACTCCGTCACCAACACCATCAACACTACCAACATCATCGCTTCAACAAGAACCACTCGAACTTTACAAGAGGAGTCTTGGGCAATTAAAATCGCAATTGAGTGATATTCCTGAGCAACAAACAAGAAAGAGATCTTGGGAAGAGTTATTAGAGGGAAACCTTTGCATTGGTGAATACCATGATGACGTTGCTCCAAAAAAATTTCTCATCCAAAATATGCCTTTGTTTAAAGAATCTAAATTTACAGCTCTTTTTATGGAGCATTTATCAGTAAAGGAGCACTCAGGACTTCTCGACCAATATTTTGATAATGGAGAGATGTCTGAAGCCTTAAAAATAAAACTGAGTGAATTGGATGAAGGACATAAAAATCCTTCTGGAGATGGGAAAAAACGGCAGGAGTGGGATAAATATAATTTTACAGAAATCGTAAAAGCCGCTCGGCTGAATGACATTAGGGTTATTCCGCTGGAAGAGTCTGAAGAATCTTGGAAACAAGTAGAGAAAGGAGCTATGAGAGCGGCAGTACTCAGTCTCAATGCTGAAAAAGTGATTAATCAACATGCTGGATCGAAATGGTTGGCATTAGTTGGCTCTGCACATCTCAATACATATTACGGCATACCAGGAATTTGCGAGATTGTCCAAAATACTCAAGATCTTCTAATAACTGATACCAACGAATCTCTGTCTTTTCAGCAATCACTTAAAGTTCACCTAGCTCCAGCTGACATAGAGTGGGCAACTGAAGACCCATCTGAAGGCTGCATCAAAGCATCTATGTCTTTAATTATAGATTATAGATCGGAAATGAGTTTCAGGGGTATTCCAACTAATATACTGGCCTCAAAGTCATCTTCGGGTTCCGCAGCCGCCGCAGCCGCCCCAGCCTCAAGTTCATCTTCGGGTTCCACAGCCGCCGCAGAATATCAGAAAGGTAAGAGAGGCCAAGAAGAAAGTACGGTAAAAGAGGGTTCTTCGTTACTAAGAAAAAAACCA
>CANNMN010000037.1 GCA_947505885.1 Rickettsiales bacterium | reverse complement strand
TTATAGACCGATCATTTTTTGTCGGATCAGGATCTTTATTTTGATTAAAAAATGTCTTGAGAATATCTTGTCTCTCTTTTTCGTTCGGCATATTTCAGTTCAAATTTAATCGAAAATTAGGCTCTTAGCCACAAGTGCAGCGTGGATAAAGAGGATCAGCTAATTTGCAACTGCAAGAACTTGGATGCGCATTGTCTTCGCGCTAACAAAAATTCTGTAAAATTTTTACCCAGAGGCGAGTAATTAATCGAAGCGCAATTAAATTGATGGACAGCTTGCATCTTTTTTTTCGCCTCTTAGAAGGCGCGCCCGCATTTGAGCTCTTCAAATGTTTATCCTTAACTGTCACAAATAGCGGCGCGTTGGTGCTGGGCTTGTCCTGGTTTGCTGCTATTTGGTAAATAACCAAAATAAAAATATCATGTCTACAGAACTTCCAAACTTTACCATTCGCCAACTTCTTGAAGCGGGTGTTCACTTCGGTCACAAGACCATGCGCCGTAATCCAAAAATGGAAAAATACATTTTTGGCAGCCGTAACGGAATCACGATTATCGACCTAAACAAGACCGCCGCTCTTCTTCACAACTCATTAAAAACAGTTAAAGAAATCGCTAAAAATAACGGACGTATTCTTTTCGTTGCCACCAAAAAACAAGGTGTTGAGCCAGTTGCAGAAGCAGCAAAAAGATGTGGCCAATATTACGTTAACCAACGCTGGCTAGGAGGAATGTTGACCAACTGGAAAACAGTTTCTCAATCAATCAAAGCTTTGAAAAAAATCGAAGAGCAACTTGCTGACACCGAATTCGGCTACAATAAAAAAGAGAAGCTTGTTCTTGAAAGACAAAAAACAAAGCTTGAACAAACTTTGGGCGGCATCAAAAACATGGGCGGATACCCTGATTTGGTTTTTCTTATTGATACTCATAAAGAGTCACTTGCTTTCGCTGAAGCCACTAAGCTTGGCATTCCGATCATGGCGATTCTTGATTCTAACTGTAATCCAGATGGCGTTACTTTTCCAATTCCAGGAAATGATGACTCTGCAAAATCGATCAAACTTTACTGTCGCCTAATATCTGATGCGGCAATCGCTGGAATCAAAGAAAACATGGTTCAATCTGGCATCGACATTAGTAAGTTAGAAGATAGCAATATCGCCGAACTGAAGAGACCAGCTGCTCCGGCCAAATTTGAAGAAAGAAAGCCAGCTAGAAAAGAATTTAAAAAAGAAGACAGATCTGAGAGAAAACCAGAAAGAAAATTCTCAGAAAAAAAATCAGAGAAGCCTTCTGAAAAATCTGACGTAAAAGTAGTTACCAAAAAACCAGCAGCGAAAAAACCTGTAGCGAAAAAATAATCCACTGTGAGTCATGTGTTTAAGCATGGCTCACAACGCCCTTCGACAAAGTCAGGGCGACACCCCTCCTCACAATAAATTCTAAAAAATATGGCAGACTTAGCTCTTATTAAAAAACTACGCGACACCACGGGATGCGGAATCGCTGATTGCAACAAAGCCCTCGCAGCAACTAGCGACAATGTCGAAGAAGCAATAGATTGGCTTCGTAAAAAAGGTCTTTCTTCTGCAGCTAAAAAAAGCGGACGCGTTACTTCTGAAGGCGCAGTTGCGGTAAATGTGCTTGGCAAAAAAGCTTCGATCATCGAAGTAAATTCTGAAACTGACTTCGTTGCCCGCAACCAAAAATTCCAAGATTTAGTAACGAAATTTGCCGCTGAAGCTCTTTCTTTCGGCGATGATATTGCGAAATTTCAAGCGGAAAAAGATGAAGAAGTTAAACAACAAATTAGTGTGATTGGTGAAAACATTAACCTTCGTCGCATAGCTTCTCTTGAGGTTTCTCAAGGTTTAGTTGTGAGCTATGTTCACAATGCAACGGCTCCAAACATGGGTAAAATTGCTGTTCTTGTAGCCCTTGAATCACCTGCTAGCGAAGAAAAATTACTTGAGTTCGGTAAACAATTAGCGATGCACATTGCCGCCGCAAAACCAGAAGCTCTTGAAATAGAAGCGGTAGATCCAACAAGACTTGCCCGTGAAACTGAAGTTTTGAAAGACCAAGCTCGTGCCTCTGGAAAACCTGAAAGCATCATCGACAAAATGATCGAAGGTCGCATCAGAAAATATTACGAAGAAGTCGTCTTTTTGGAACAGCTTTTTGTTATGGACGACAAATTGAAAATCAAAGACTTGCTTGCCAATTTCGGCAAAGAAAATGGCGCAACTAAAGTCAGCGGATTCAAGCTATTCGTGCTTGGCGACGGAATTGAAAAAAAAGAAAATGATTTCGCTGCAGAAGTAGCATCAATGACAAAATAAATTTTATGCCCGACAAGTCCGCTCTAAAATTTAAAAGAATTCTCTTTAAAGTCTCTGGCGAGGCGTTGATGGGCGAGCGGGCTTTCGGACATGATCCGCAAGCGATTAAAAAGATTTGTCACCAAATAATTTCCGCTCACAAATTGGGCTGCGAAATTGCTGTTGTTGTTGGCGGAGGAAATATTTTTCGCGGCGTTTCTCAAGCGGCAGAAGGAATGGAAAGAGTGACGGCAGATTACATGGGCATGCTCGCCACCTGTATTAACGGCCTGGCACTTCAAAGCGCTCTTGAAATAAATGGCATTGAAACTCGCATGCTTTCGGCAATCACCATGAATAGCGTTTGTGAACCTTACGTAAAAAGAAGAGCCGCTCGTCACTTAGAAAAAGGCCGAATCGTAATTTTTTCTGCTGGAACTGGAAATCCATTTTTCACCACCGACACTGCTGCAATTCTACGCGCCGTTGAAATGGGGTGTGATGGAATTTTCAAAGGAACGCAAGTTGATGGTGTTTATTCTGCCGATCCAAAAATTGATAAAACCGCAATTCGCTACGATAAAATAAAATATATCGACGTGATCAAACAAGATCTTCGCGTCATGGATCAAACCGCAATAGCCCTCGCCAAAGATAATAAACTTCCGATCATTGTTTTCTCGATCAAAGAAGAAAACGCCTTGCAACAAGTTGTTCAAGGATCCGGAAAATTCACAATCATCAATTAATATGCTTAACCAATTAGTCGAAAAAGCGCGTCAAAAAATGGAAGACACAATGACTTCTCTCAAACGTGATCTTGATTCAATTTCAACCGGCCGCGCCCATCCAAATTTATTAGATACTATTCGTGTTGAAGTTTACGGCCAATTAATGCCAATAACTCAAATTGGTTCAATATCAGTTCCCGAAGCAACAATGCTCGCTGTTCAGATTTGGGATCGTGAAAATTTAAAGGCAGCAGAAAAAGCAATCATCAATGCTAATCTTGGTTTCAACCCAATGATCGACGGCACAACTATGCGCATCTCCATTCCAAAATTGAGTGAAGAGCGCCGCCGCGATTTATCCAAACTCGCCAAAAAATATGGTGAGGATAAAAAAATCGCCCTGCGAAATATTCGCCGCGACATTATCGACGATTTTAAAAAACATGAAAAAGAAGTCGGCAAAGATCAAATTCACTCTCTCACTGAAATCATTCAAAAAACCACCGATGAATTCGTGAAAAAAACTGATGAAGCTGTAGTTGTTAAAGAAAAGGATTTGATGAAGGTTTAATGTTTTTTTCTCGCAAAAAAAACAAAGAGGAGATCACCGATCTCAAAATTCCGCAACACATCGCGATCATCATGGATGGTAATGCAAGATGGGCGAAACAAAAAAACCTTCCGATAAAAATTGGTCATAAAGCTGGCTCAGAAAATGTTCGCAAAATTTCTGAAAATTGCATCGAGCTCGGCGTAAAATTTCTTACTATTTATGCCTTCTCTTCTGAAAATTGGGATCGCCCGCAAGAAGAAGTGAATTATCTCATGAATCTGCTTGAAGAATATCTCGAAAAAGAAACTAAGCCACTGATTGAGCAAGGTGTTAAGATTTTAATTTCTGGAAATTTGCAGAAACTTGCTGACTCAACTAAGAAAAAAATCATCGAAATCGAAGAAATTACTAAAGACAATAAAGCCCTCACTCTAAACGTTGCCTTCTCTTACGGCTCTAGGCAAGAACTTGTAGACGCTGTTAAAAAAATTACTGAACAAAAAATTCCCGCTAAAGAAATTAACGAAGAATTAATTAGCAAAAATCTTTATCACCCAGAAATTCCCGACCCAGATTTACTAATCAGAACCGCGGGAGATTTGCGTGTGAGTAATTTTTTATTGTGGCAAATTGCTTACAGCGAACTCTACTTCACCGAAACCTACTGGCCAGATTTTGATAAAAAAAATCTGCTCACCGCTATTCAAAGTTTTAACAAAAGAGAGAGGAAATATGGTAAACGGTAAATTCAAAAAAACTCCACTGCGCATTCTAAATAAATTGATCTCTCACGTTCATTTCCTTGAGCCGCGCGAAAATACAAAACAACGCGTGATCAGCTCATTGATCATGATTCCTCTTGCGCTCTACGCCATTTTTTACTCAGAAAATTTCTTCATTTTTCTCAGCATCGCGATCGCAATGATGATGATGGTTGAATGGCTCGACATGATTCGTCGCGAAGAAAATCAAACTAAATGGCGCACCATCGGGCTCTTCTATATCCTAATCCCCGTTTACTCCATCATAAAAATCCGCATGATTGATTCGAACATTTTATTCTGGATGTTCGCCATAATTTGGGCGACTGATATATTCGCTTTTTTTGCCGGAAGAAGTTTGGGTGGCCCAAAGATTGTACCAGATATCAGTCCGAATAAAACCTGGTCCGGTCTTGCTGGTGGCGTTATCGCAAGCATGTTGATCGGATTACTAAGTTCGTTCATGTTCGCTAATGGCGGAATTTTATTTTTTGTGACGATGAGTATGTTTTTATCCCTACTCGAGCAAGGCAGCGACTTACTTGAGTCAAAATTCAAAAGAATGTTCGGCGTTAAAGACAGCGGCAGCTTAATTCCTGGACATGGCGGAGTGCTGGATCGTTTGGATGGAATGATGCTCGTTGCACCAGTAGTTTTATTCTTGATCACTGTTTTCCCGACTAGATTCGGAATGTAGATCCTCCCTTCTTGGATCCCCGCCTGCACAGAGATTAGGGTTACACCCTACTCGTCGAACATCCCTGTGCAGGCGGCAATCCAGGAGAAATTCTATCTCACTCAAAATACATGACCGACTCATTCAAAATTGCCAACCTCACCTTCAATTCCCGCCTTCTTGTTGGCACCGGCAAATATAAAGATTTCCAAGAAACAAAAGATGCCATCACTGCCTCCGGCGCTGAAATCGTTACCGTCGCCGTCCGTCGCGTCAATATCGAGAAAAAAGGTGAACCAATGCTGCAAGATTTTCTCGACCCAAAAAAATATACCTACCTCCCCAACACTGCTGGCTGTTTCACAGCTGATGATGCCGTTCGCACCCTGCGCCTAGCCCGCGCTGCTGGTGGTTGGAATTTAGTTAAACTCGAGGTTCTCGCCGATGAAAAAACTCTCTACCCCAAAGTAATCGAAACCATCAAAGCCGCCGAATTATTAATCAAAGATGGCTTTGACGTAATGGTTTACACCTCTGACGATCCAATTGTAGCCAGAGAATTAGAAGAAATTGGCTGCTGTGCCATTATGCCTCTAGCGGCCCCAATCGGTTCTGGCTTAGGAATTCAAAATAGATTAAACATCGAATTCATCATCGAACAATCAAAAGTTCCTGTGTTGGTTGATGCCGGAGTTGGCACCGCATCCGACGCAGCAATCGCGATGGAATTGGGCTGCGACGGCGTGTTAATGAACACCGCAATCGCCAAAGCTAAAAATCCAATTTTAATGGCGCACGCAATGAAGCTAGCAATTGAAGCTGGAAGAGCTGCTTATTTGGCAGGTAGAATGGAGAGAAAGAAGTTTGCGTCGGCGTCAAGTCCTAGTGAAGGAAAGATTTAGAAAGGCTTATTACTAAATAGCGCTTCTAAAAATTATCTCATAATCATTAAAAACCCTTATAAAAATATTCTCTCGTCAGGGTTCAAAAATCGAGCTGCAAAGCTGAAGCTCTATCTGCAAAGGAAGAAGAAATCTTAAATGGCCATTTTTTTATTGAGTCTGGAAAGACAACCCTGGTGGCAAAGAAGTTTTTTAACTAAAAAACCGTCGAATAATTCTCTAAGGCGTGATGGAATCCTTAGAAATAAAAACTCTTTTTTACAGGAATTTATTTATTCGCTTCGACTTCAATCGCTAACTTAACTTCATCCGAAACTCCAGGTGCGGCGTAATCAATACCAAACTCAGAACGCTTGATTTGCGCAGTTGCAGAAAATCCTACGGTCTCTTTTTGAGTTACAATACTGGTGCCTTTTTTATTGATTTTCACATCTAGAACCACCGACTTTGTAACGCCGTGTAAAGTAAGATCGCCCTCAACCTTAGCTTTATTTTTACCAGCCGCGGTAACTTTTTTGCTGACAAATCTTGCGGTCGGAAATTTTTTCACATCAAAGAAATCTGCGCTTTTTAAATGCGCGTCAAATTTCTCAGAGCCTGTAACCAAGCTATCGATTTTGATCGTCGCATCAACCGAAGATTCTGACATTTTCTTTTCGTCAAAAATTATCTCACCAGTAACATCTGGAAATTTTCCCATTTGATCCGAAAATCCGAAATGGTTCGCTGTCCAAGAAACAAAGGCGTGACTCGATTCAAGCTGGTATTTTACAGGCTCTGCTAAGACAGATTGACTGACAAAAAAAGCGGTAAAAATTACCGCCGAAAATAATTTCGATTTGTGCATTTTTAAAAAAAATTAAAGGTTAACTTTATAAGTAACTTGTTCCGCTGCTAAAGCCTTTTGGAAAGATGGGCGAGAAATTACGCGAGTAAAAAAAGCCTTTGTTCTTGAGCCAAAATTAATCGTTTCCTTCATCATCAGCGACCAATTTGCGATCACGGTAATTAAAATATCCGCAACTGTGCAATCCTTGCCGCACAAGTAATCCCTGGTTTGTAAATGCTCTTCAATCTCATCCCAATGTTTTTGAATTTGAGCGATAGCTGGTTTGTAAAGAGGATTATCTTTTGCCTCATCACCTAAAACACGATGCTGAAAAAAACAACGTGCGTAAGCTGGATGCAATGTTGAGTTAGCAAAACACAGCCACTCAAGTGCTGCGGCACGCTCCAATCCAGACTCTGGAAGTAATGGGCTTTTGTGAGTTTCAAGTAAATAAGTCAAAATCGCCGCACCTTCACGCATAACGAAATCATCAATTTTTAAAACCGGAACCGAACCACGCGGATTAATTTTTAAAAATTCTGGTGATCTTGGTTGGCCGTTTGGAACTGCAACATTCTCAATTTTAAACTCAGCGCCAACTTCATTTAAGACGGCATGAATAGCTAGAGAGCAAGCACCTGGAGTGTAGTAAAGTGTGTACATAAATTTAAGGTGATTTTAATTGGTAATAAAAAATTAAACGAAGAGCGGATTCAAGAAGTAAAAAACTGAGATTTAAAGAACTACCTCAACTAACTGCCCAACTTTTACAAATTCTAATTCTTCCGCGTTACAAACATTCTTCAAATCTTCAGAGATTTCTAAAAGATCTTTTTGTGAATTAACCACAAGTTTTTTCACCGTAGTTTTCATCGAAATATTTTTTTCTGATTTGAATTTGCGCACTTCAAAAATCACTTCTAGAGCAGCCTCACCCATTTCAAATAATTTCTGATCAAAAAATTTCTGATCAATTTTTGGCCAATTTCCACGCGCATTAATCGAGCCAATTTCTTCAAATTCTTCTGAAAAAATTGTCGAATAAATTTCGTCGCAAATATGCGGAATGAAAGGCGCAAAAAGTTTGAGAAGAGTATTTAAGCAAATGCGTAAGGTTAGAATTGAACTTTGTTGTTTGGCGAGAATTTCATTTTTCTGAGCGTCGCTAAATTCAATGCCAGCAAGCTTTTCCGCTGATAATCCATAAGAACGAACCTTGCAGATTTCGAGATAATTATCACAAAAATCTCTCCAGAAAAATTCCTCAATCGCTTCACGCGCGCGCGCATATTCGAATTTACTAAACTCTTCTGTCGCACGCTTTACGACTTGTTCTAAACGGCTGAGAACCCAGATATCTGAGGCTTCAGTAACTTTTGCATCAGCTTGCAGCAACTCAAAATTCATCGAAGCAAATTTCGCCGCGTTGAAAAGTTTGGTAATTAATTTTTGTCCGATTTTAAAAATATCTTCTAAGTAAGCGGTGTCTGCGCCGAGATGTGAGGTGGACGCCCAGTAACGCACAATGTCTGAACCTTTCTCTTCGATTAAAGCTGTCGGCGTAACCACGTTTCCTTTCGATTTACTCATTTTGGTTTTGTCGGCAGACAAGCACCAGCCTGAGATCATCAGGTTTTTCCATGGAACGGAATTTTGGTGCAGAGTAGATTTTACCAAAGTGTAGAATGCCCAAGTGCGAATAATTTCGTGCGCCTGAGGACGCAGATCCGCCGGAAAAAGTTTTTCGTGACGCTCTTTGTCGAAAGAAATTTCGCCTGAAACTCCCTGTGAAGAAAGTTGCGGAGATACTGAAGATGTCATCCAAGTATCCATGATGTCGGTTTCAGCCGTAACCTCTTCACGTAAGTAACCACGAGGCAAATCAATATTTGGATCGCAAGGAAGTTGATCAACATCAGCAACCAAAATTTTTCCTTCTTCCCCTACCCGCTTCGAATACCAAACCGGAAATGCCACGCCAAAAAAGCGCTGGCGCGAAATGCACCAATCCCATTGCAAGCCATCAATCCACTGATCGATGCGAACTTTCATATATTCTGGAAACCAATTGCACTCGGCGGCCTTGGCCTTGAGCAAATCTTTTTTGTCGAGAATTTTAATGAACCATTGTGGCACAACTAGAATCTCGATCGGCACGCCAGAACGCTCGGCGCATTTAACGGCGCGCTTAATTGATTCTTGTTTAAGCAAAAGATTTTTTGCTTTGAGATCTTCAATTACTTTTTCTTTGAATTGCTTAAGTGAGATTCCTTCAATTTTTCCGTCTTTGCCGATAATAACTTTTAAATCGAGTTGATGCTTCTTCCACCAACGAATATCCGTCTCGTCACCAAACGTACAGCACATGACCGCGCCAGTTCCCTTGTCGAGCTGAACTAAATCATCGGCGATGATTTCTACTTTTACGCCAAAAAGTGGAGTGATGGCATTTTTGCCGTGGAATTTTTTATAGCGTTCGTCTTCTGGATGAACCATTACCGCAACGCAGGCTGGCAGAAGTTCAGGACGCGTCGTCATGATTTCAATTGTTTCTTCCGAACCTTCGATTCCGAATAAAACATAATTCATTACGCCTTCAACTTCCTTATCGATCAAATCTGCTTGTGCTAGAGCTGTGCGGTCGGAGATGTCCCAGAAAACTGGTTCGAATTTTTTTTCGACTAATTTTTTATTGTACAAATCAACGAAAGAAGCCTGAGAAATTTTTTGTGAATCCGGCGAGATGGTTTGGTATTTCTGGCTC
>CANNMN010000036.1 GCA_947505885.1 Rickettsiales bacterium | reverse complement strand
GGAATTGACGGCAAAACACCTTACGAAAAATTGCTTGAATACTTTGATCCAAAAACCAAAAACACCACCACGTAAATTCGCGTGAAAACATTTTGGTTGTGTAAACAACGCGACCAATTCTTACATGTAAGACATGTTCATGATTCCAAACAGCGTCGGAGCAAGATCGATTTGACTCACTGTCTTGTCAATATTTTGCGGCTTGAGAATCTTTGGTGCGTAGAAAATTGCCGGAATCTGATAGCGCCACAAAGGCAGGTCGGTATTGCTCACACTGCCCGCACAATGATCAGCGACCAAAACAAAAATCATATTGTCGAACCAGGGAAAGAATCGCTAAATTCTTGCAGCGCAGAGAAAAATTTGTTCTTTTATTGCGGTAACTTTTTTTAAGTTAGGAAAAAAATTACTGAGACAATGAGAAAAATCGTTCCGAGTAATTTTGTCATCGGATAAGATTCTGCAATGTTGCCAATCGCGTCTGTTGTTTAAATTAGATAGTCGACAGCGATGAAATTAAAACGCGCTTGAAACTAATCCCAAAAAATTATCTCAGCAAAAAAAGAGAAAATAGTCTCTGAATTCAGACATTCATGTTTTTAAATAACAAAAGAAGACGAGATAATGATCGAAAAAACAGAATGAAATTTAACCTCGAAAATAGTTACGCCGAGCTGCCAAAAATTTTTTATAGCAAAGTTGCGCCTACTCCTGTCGAAAATCCGCAGATGATTATTTTAAATGAAAATTTGGCAAACGAGCTCGGCTTAAATTTTTCTACACTTTTGGAAGATCAAAGAGCTGAATTATTTAGCGGAAATATTTTGCCAAAAAATTCTGCACCAATCGCACAAGCCTACGCCGGACATCAATATGGAGGCTTTGTAATTCTTGGCGACGGTCGGGCGATTCTTTTGGGCGAGCACTTAACTCGTGATAAAAAACGCGTTGATATTCAGCTCAAAGGATCGGGAAAAACTCCTTATTCGCGTCGTGGCGATGGTCGTGCCGCACTTGCGCCAATGCTGCGCGAATATGTAATTTCAGAAGCGATGCATGCATTTGGAATTCCGACTACTCGCAGTCTTGCGGTGGTTGCTACGGGCGAAGATGTTTACCGCGAAAATTTATTGCCGGGTGCGATTTTAACTCGCGTTGCAAGTTCGCATATTCGCGTTGGAACTTTTCAATTTGCTGCGACAATGGGAAGTAAAAATGATGTAGAGAAGTTAATCGAATACACGATTGCGCGACACTTTCCACAGAAAAAAAATGCACTAGAATTGCTTAAAATTACCATCGAGCACCAAGCAGATTTGATTGTAAATTGGATGCGTGTTGGCTTCATTCACGGCGTGATGAATAGTGATAATATGTCGATTTGTGGCGAGACAATCGACTACGGCCCTTGTGCTTTTATCGATGAATATGATCCGGCGACTGTGTTTAGTTCAATTGATTCAAGAGGTCGTTACGCCTTTGCCAATCAGGCTAATGTCGCACAATGGAATCTTGCACGCTTCGCTGAAACTTTACTGCCATTCTTGTCGCGAGAAGTTGCTGAAAATGAAATCGAAAATTTTCGCGCGATTTACCAAGAAAAATACTTGGCAATGATGCGGAAAAAACTTGGGCTTTTTGGCGCTGAAGAAGGCGACGAAAAACTAATTCAAGACTTGCTAGATTGGATGCAAAAATCTCGCGCCGACTACACCAATACATTCCGAAATTTGAGTTCGTTAAAAGGCGATTGGCAGAAAAATTGGCGCGCAAGATTGGCAAAAAATAATCAATCATTCGATTCGTCGCAGCGTTTAATGGATGAAAATAATCCCGCTATTATTCCTAGAAATCACAAAGTTGAAGAGGCTCTCCAGGCAGCAAATGAAGGAGATCTTAAACTTTTTTACGATTTACTAACCGCTCTAAAAAATCCTTACGAAAGCAGCGCAAATAAAAAATTTTACCAACTTCCGCCGTCTGAATCTGAAAAAGTTACTCAAACTTTTTGCGGAACTTAAAATAATAAAACTCGGCGTAATTGATAAGGTGAAACTCGCAGAAAAAAGTTTTATTCAACCCGCTGCAAAACTTAAAAAAGTTAAGTTAAAATTCTGTTACACGGAAGGTGCTATTGCTTCGCAACAGAGCTGCAAAATTCATCAATTAGCTTTGTATCAAATTTTGTTAATTCAAATTCTGGATGCCATTGAACCCCAATTAAAAAAGGATAATTTTTAGCCTTATAAGCCTCAATAACGCCGTCATCAGCAGTTGCGGTAATTTCTAATTTTTCAGAAATATCGGATATCGATTGGTGATGAGTTGAGTTCACGCAAAGCTCTTTTTCATTTTCTTTGCTTTCAATTAATGCTTTTGCAAACACTCCTTCTTTTTCCAGAATATTGATTTTGTGAGCACATTTCTTGCCGCTTGAAGAGTGGTTAATATTAGAATCTTTGATTTGCGAAGGTATGTCCTGATAAAGCTTGCCACCAAGTGTTACATTAATCATTTGATAACCGCCGCAGATAGCAAAAATTGATTTTTTGGTTTTGTAGAAATTCTTAAACAAGTCAGATTCGAAATCGTTCTTATAGGTTTCATCGATTTTCACAGTGCTGTTCAAAGGATTCTGCCCGTATAGTTTCGGGTTTATATCATAATAATTTCCGCTGAAAACTATCCCATCAAATGTCTCGACATAGCTTTTGATCATGGTCTGATCGAGTGGAATTGGAACCACCACAACCCCGTATTTTTTGCAGGATTTCTGAAAAGAAGAAATGTAATTATCTCTTAGAGCGTAAAACGAAGTTTCGGCAAATTTATTTTCAGCGTTAGAATTTTTTCTGTAATCAATCGTAACGCCCACAATTTTTGCGTAAGAATTCTCAGCCAAAAGAAATAAAATAAGAAATATCAGAAGTTTTTTCATAAAATTGCGCCGTAAATTTTAAATCCAAATTTCAAATCCAAATCAGATAATTCCTGAAAAGATTTTCATTATTTTCATAAATTCTTCAGAGAATTTATGTTTTGTTTTAGTTACTTCGCCAGCCAAAATTAATCACCAAAGTAACGATCCAAAAACGCCATCGAGTTTCTTGGGTTGTGGAAAAAATTAATAATCAAAATTTTAAAAAAGGTCGAATTCGACTCCTTATGACAAGAAGTTGGAGCGAATGCCTTTGTTCTGTCTCCTAGTAAATAGATAGAAAAGACGGATGCGATTGGGATTATTTCTAAAGCTGGTAAAACAGGCGGAATATTCTCTCACGAAGATATAGCCTTCGATTTTGCCTCTTGGGTTTCTGCGAAATTCAAACTTTACTTAGTCAAAGAATTCCAGCGTTTAAAAGAAGATGAAAACAACCGTCTAAAGTTGGAATGGAATTTACAGCAATCACTCCATCACACTTGCTACGCAATCGCGCTGTAGTTTTAGAGAAAACGAATGGGAGAGAGAAAGGGATGGCGCGCATTCGCGCTTGCAAACGCAAGATTTTTCTAAACTCGCTTCGCTCGTTAAGAAAAATTAAGCTTATTGTCGAACCGAGGTTTCAAATCTCCGCTCGCATTTCGCCATAAAAAAAGACCTGCCACTTGCGTAGCAGGTCTTTTTTTATGGCGGAGGAAAGTACCCCTTTTGCGAACTTTTCTCCTACTTTTGTGGAGCTAGTATTTACAAGGGTTTGGAGGGTGTTTTCAGATATACCTTGAAGTTCGAAGTTTTCCATTTGGTAGGGAAATGACCCTATTTGCGAACTTTCGGCTAGTGTCTCCAAAGTGGGTTGGATCCTTGTTAATATTGGTCATTTCAGATATACCTAATTTTTTTAGGAGATTCCAAAAAATTCGAATTTCTTACATCAAATATTTTCAAGATTGTCATTCAATCCGTAGTTCTCACAAAATTGATTTTTTGTGTCTTTGTCTTCTGGAAAATAAGCAAAATAAATTCTCGCTATATCGATGTTATCATAATGATATCCGTCCCTCTTCAGCAGTACTTTCATTATCTCTCCAGCAATATCACGATGAACTTCTACGTCTTTAGCTAACTGTTTTTTAACAAAAATCAGACTAACTTTTGCATTATGCTCAGCTAAGATTTTTACGATTTTAAGAAAATGATCAATTGCCCATTTTCTATCAAATTCACCAAAACCATACCAAAAACAAAAAGCTTCCAATTCTTTTAAAAAATCTTTTTCTTTCCCTTTTATATTCAGCATTCTCCAGTCCCATAATTCCTGGAATCTCTTTAAGAATTTATCAGGTAATTTGTGATTCTCGTTTCCAGACCATCTTCCAATGGAAGAAATCATGGCTGAACTTTCTTCAGAGTTTTCTCCATCAAAAATCGCTGTGATTAGCTCGTCTTCTAGCTCAATTTTTCCTCTACTATAAAATATAGCTACGCTTTCCCCAAGCCTACGCTCGCTTCTATTTTTTTCAGTATCGTTATACAAGTGACCTTCAAGAACAAATAGATACTTTTTCTTCGAAACCTCAAATGCATCATTAAAAGGTTCTACAAAATTAATGTAGGTTAGCCAGCCCGCATCAAATTCTTTTCTATTACTTTCTGGTAAAATTTTATCTAAATTGTTCTTAACCCATTCTTTGTTTAGTAAAATTAACCACGGTAAGTAACGACCAAATATAGCCCAAGTTTCTAAGTATTCACTTTCCGCTAATAGTTTTGTCAGAATTGGAGTGATAAGCTCGGATGCTAATTCTTCTTTCTTATTTCGTGCTAGCCATAGTCCAAATTCAATCAATGCAGCAAAAGCTTCTCCATGACAACTATTGATCGCTCTCATATAATAACGATCATTTCCTGTGTTGTTGTCCAATTCTTCAAGAGTAGGATCTTGCTGAAGAGTTAACGCTTTTAAAATTTCAAAAATTTCATTTTTTAGTTTGAGTAAAGATGTATTTTGATCATCGTCTTTTTGTTTAAAACTTCCCACAAGTAATCTGCATAATTCTTGTTTGCACCATCCCCAATGAAGATCGCTATCATATCCGGACTGACCTTGATATTCAGCTATAACCAAGACATCTTGAGAAGTAATCCATTTCCCAAGATCAATTATCGCCTCTAAATCTTTGGCTGTTTTCTCGTTAAATTTTCCTAGAGAGCTTAATATTCTTTTTATGTAAGTTGGATTTTTTATTGCTTTAAGCTGCTCCAAATCATCCAGATATTTTCTGGGATTCTTTTCAAAATCTTTTATTATAATATCTCCAAACCCTCTAGGAGTAGGCTTATCAAAACCTCCTTCCGGTTTCCATTCTGCTAAGTAAGAAATTATTTCTGATAAAGATTTTTTCTCTAAATCTTTATCCTCTATTGGTGATTTCCCCCCCACAAATCTTGCTTCATAACTATAGTGCAGAAGGTCAGGATTTTCAGGTTCTGCAAACTCTTTCTTAAGCACCTCATATTTCTCTTTCCAATGATCACTTAAGCTATTTCTGATGCAGTGTAGTTTTGCAAATGTCCAATATCGTTTATATCCCTCATCAATTTCTTTGTTCTTTGTTGGTAATTTTGGACCTTTTTCTACAAAGCTAAGAATTTTATTTTGATCTTCTAATCTTAAACTTGAGAACTCTTGGCCAAGCAGAGAGTAATATTCGTGATGAAGTTGTGGGTTATAAAAATATTTTTTTGAAGAGAGATATTTTGAAATTAGTTTTTTGTTATCAGGAAATTTACGCAGTAAATGAAGTATGATTCTGATGAATAAAAGGGGTTGATAATCATTGGATAATTTTTCTTCTAACTTTTTGATTATGAGCGCAGCTTTATTCGGCTCTTTTTCAAATACGATCTCTGCTGAATCTCTGATAGCGGAAATTATTTTGAATTCTGGACCCTTGTTATATCGATCTTGCTGGTGCTCTTCAATTGCCGAACGTGCATAGCATAGCTTTTCGTCTACCTCTTTTAATGATTTGGCATCAACAGCATTTTTGAAAATATAATAAAATATTGTGAATAATTCATAAGAATGAGAGCTAATCAATAGGCTGTAGACATCTTTTAAGAATTCTGTGTAATAGTAGCCATCTATCTGACCATAGCAGATTTTATTTTTAAATTTGGCTTCGGTTGAGGTGTATTCACCAATTTGTTTGGTTGATATCTCTGGTGTTAATTTTAAAGACGCCTCAACAATTGCTAAAGTTAGATCGTCGTACCCTCGGGTTATAAGATTTCTTGAAAATGCAGCAATCTCATTAACATCCAACCACTCTGTAATTTTATCTTGGCTATTGATCCATTTTTTATATGCCTCTCCAATTTTTTTACTGTGTAAATTTTTATTAGCTGGAAAGCTGCTACTAATTTTAAAAAGCATTAGTAATGAGTGACCACTAATGCTTTTTCCTCCCCCTAGTTCGTTTTGCAAAAATGGTTCTATAGCTTTAAAAACTTCTTCTGGTTTATCTTTAGTAATTTTAGCCAGATATGATCCATGAGATAAGTGCGATAAGCTGGTTTGATTTTGGTTTATGATTTGTGCAGTGAAGAATCCTTTTTTAGTTAAAGGCTCAATCCATTCAGGGTTTTCTAAATGTTTAAAGAAATATCCTTCTGTACTATCGGTTAAGCTTACTAGAACTCTATCAATGTTACTGCCAGGCTTCTTAAAGGGTATTTGATTGGCTTCTTCTAGAGATTTATCTATGGTTTTTATTCTATCAATATATCCCAAACTCAACTCCAACAAGGCTTCTTCAATATTGTTGAAGATTGCGGTCATCTGCTCTACTCCAGTTCTCAATCCACCGTTATAATGCCGATATTTTTGTAAGTCGTCCTTGGATTGTTTTATGGCATTAGATAAAAACGAGGTGCTATATCTGGCCTTCAAATGTTGGTTAACAAATTCTTGAATTTTTACCAACTCATTACCGAGTTTTTCCTTTATTGTTTTGAATGCGGAAGCCGCTACTTCTTTTATCTTATCATCGCCATGTTCTCCACTCTTAACAAAACTTATTTCTCGTACTGACTTCAGAAAAGCCTCTCTTTGCTCATCTTCCTTTCTGCGAAGTAGGGAATTTATTAACTCGTTGAGACAATGCGAAATTAATAACTCTTTAGCTGGGATGTCTTTTTTTAGAAGGCAGAAGATTGCAGTTTTATAAACCTTGATTGAATCCTCGTCATCAATCTTTACCAAGAAGCTAATTATTTTTCTCTGATTTTCCGAGTAGTTTCTTTCCAAGAACTCCTCTATCGATTCCTCTATTTTAGGAAAACTTAAAATTTCATTCATCACATTCATCTGATTGTTTTAGTAATTATTCTGCACGTTCGGCCTTCTTAGCTTTACTCATAAATTCAAAAAAGTCATCAAGGCTCATTATTGAAATTTATCAAAATTGGATAAACAAAAAAATAATTCTCCAAATCTCTGTTTCAGATAAACCGGATTTTGAGCAGTAGTATCAGGGTTTCACGAAGGCTATCTACAAATAAAATTTCCAACATTCTCCATTTTTCGGGAGCTAAAAACAAATTCTGAGCGATTAAAAAGTTTGCAAAAGGGGTCCTTTCCTAGGCATATGGTTTCGAACTAACGAGGTTTATCTGATTGAGCCTGTACTAGAGCGGTCGGAGGTCGTAGAGGAGAAATTTCGAATCCCTATCGGTCGAAAATTTGAAATCTTGTGAAGCCTTGTAGCTCTAAGGCTGGCAAGGTGTGGCGGAGAGGAAGGGATTCGAACCCTTGATACAGTATTACCCGTATACCTTCTTAGCAGGAAGGTGCCTTCAGCCTCTCGGCCACCTCTCCACATATTTTTCAAGAGAGGGGCAAGGTAGGGGCGAGTTGGTTTTCGTCAATGGGAAATCTGGCGCGGGTTTTTTTGTTATCTTGAGGGGCTTTCTTTGTAATTCTGGCGAAAGCGGGAAGTTGGGGGATCTAATTATTTACTTCGAGTGCGCTTTTCTGGATCCCCGCTTTCGCGAGGATGACGGGAAAAAGGATGATGGGTCGAAGAGATTGTTGAAAAATTACGTGCTAACGAGTGTGCTTTTCTGGATCCCCGCTTTCGCGAGGATGACAAGGAAAGAGGATGACGGGGAAAAAGGATGATGCGGAAAAAAAGAATGGTGGGCCAAAGATTGTTGATAAAATTACGTGCTAAAAAAATCTTCATTGCCAATTATTTCTGGCAAAAATAGAAAACTGCAAAAATCAATATTTAGTAGGTCTTTCTGGTTTATCACACTAGATGTAGTCGAAATCGCATTAAAATCATTTTCTCCAATGTCAAAAAAAACATCAGCAAAAACAGTAAAAACTTTCGCAGAGCAAGCGGCCATTAAGTCTTCCTTGGGCAAAAATTTTGTCGTAAAGGTCGACAATAAGAACGACGACAAGTTGAGTAATTTCGGCAAGGCGGTTTTGAAAGATCGTTACTTGATGCCGGGCGAATCTTACCAAGATTTATTTGCGCGCGTCGCCGCTTATTATGCCGATGACCAAGATCACGCTAATCGTCTTTACCACTACATTTCGAATTTGTGGTTTATGCCAGCAACACCAATTTTGAGCAATGGTGGCACTGATCGCGGCTTGCCGATCTCCTGTTTTTTGAATGAATCTTCCGACTCACTCACCGGCATCGTTGAGTTGTGGAATGAAAATGTGTGGCTCGCTTCAAAGGGCGGCGGCATCGGTAGTTATTGGGGCAATCTCCGTTCGATCGGCGAAATTGTGCGCGGTAATGGCAAAACTTCCGGCATTATTCCATTCATTAAAGTAATGGATTCGCAAACTTTGGCCATTTCGCAAGGCAGCCTCAGGCGTGGCTCGGCAGCTGTTTATTTGCCGATTCATCATCCAGAAATTGAAGAATTTATCGACATTAGAAGGCCTACAGGTGGCGATCCAAATCGTCGCTCACTTAATCTTCACCACGGCGTGTCGATCACTGATGAATTCATGCGCGCAGTTGAAAAAGATGGCGACTTCGAATTGAAAAGTCCGCATAGCGGCAAGGCGATTGAGGTGGTTAAGGCGCGTACTCTTTGGATCAAATTACTTACTGCTCGCGTTGAAACAGGAGAGCCTTATTTGCTTTTCGTTGACGCCGTTAACCGCGCGATTCCAGAGCATCAAAAAAAGCTCGGCCTTCAAGTTAAAACCTCAAATCTTTGCAGTGAGATTACTTTGCCGACCGGCCTTGATCATCTTGGTAAAGACCGCACCGCAGTGTGCTGCCTATCTTCGCTCAATGTAGAATTTTACGACGAGTGGAAAGATAACGACAAAATTCTCGAAGATGTGATGCGTTTCCTCGATAATGTCTTGCAAGATTTTATCGAAAAGGCGCCAGATTTAATGGTTAAGGCAAAATATTCGGCAATGCGTGAACGCTCTGTTGGCCTGGGCGTAATGGGTTTCCATTCCTTCCTTCAAAGCAAAAATGTTCCACTCGAATCTGCGATGAGCAAAGTTTGGAACAAGAAAATTTTTCAATTCATCAAACAAGGAGTTGACCATGCTTCAAAAGTTTTGGCGAAAGAAAGAGGGGCATGTTTGGATGCGGCAGAAGTTGGAATTGAAGAAAGATTTTCGAATAAATTAGCAATCGCTCCTACTGCTTCGATCTC
>CANNMN010000035.1 GCA_947505885.1 Rickettsiales bacterium | reverse complement strand
TAGCGCATCTGAACAAGGTGCGAGAATGGCGGCGATGGAAGCAGCAACTAATAATGCTGGAAAAATGATTAAGAATTTGACCTTGGTTTATAACCGCACTCGTCAGGCTAATATTACAAAAGAACTGATCGACATCATCTCGGGAGCGAACGCGGTTTAATTCTACTAAACTAAGGTGGCCATGAATAAATCTCGCCTCGCCATCATTTATTTTTTTATTCTTGCTGTCTTTGTGCTGATTGCTCTGCGCATGATTTTCATCGTTATCACCGGCGATAAAAGCACAGTTAGTAATATTTACGACCAGGATAAGCTTGGTAAACGAGCTAATATTTTCGATCGCAACGAAACTCTCCTCGCCACCGATTTAAAAACAAAATCACTCTATCTCAGTTCGGTTTTAATTAAAGATCCTCAAGCTCTCGCCCATGGTCTTGCTGGAATATTTCCTGACCTTTCTTACGCTGAAATCCTCAAAAAAATCTCAGAAAATAAAAGCAGCAAACAATGGATTCTAATTAGACGAAATCTTGCTCCATCACAAGTTGAAGCCACAGAAAATTTAAAAATGGCTGGACTGATTTTTGAAGAAGATCGCATTCGAATTTATCCACAAAAATCAATAGCCAGCCATTATGTTGGCTATGTTGATCGCGACCGAAAAGGTCTTGCTGGGATGGAAATGCAACACAATCGCAGCCTGTCTCATAATGAAGATTTACAACTCGCAATGGATGTGCGCGTGCAAGATATTCTGCACGATGAGCTACTAATCGCGATGGAGGAGTTTCGCGCTAAAGCCGCATCTGGCGTGGTTATAAATGTGAATAACGGCGAAATTCTAGCCTTATCTTCGATCCCAGATTTTGATGCAAACTCTTCAAACAAGGCCAGTGCTGATGAGTATTTTAATCGCATTGCCAACGGTCTTTATGAACTTGGTTCGGTGATGAAAGTTCTTACCAACACTCTCGCTTTTGAGGATGGAGTCGCGAAACCGACAGATGTTTTTAATGTGCGAGACCCAGTAAAATATGGACGCTTCACGATTAGTGATTACCACGCAATCAAAGATATGATGACCGTCGAAGAAATTTTCGCCTACTCCTCAAATATCGGCACAGTAAAAATTGCCGACAAAATCGGCGTCGAAAGTCAGAAAAAATTCTTAGCAAAACTCGGATTACTCAAAAGATTAGAAGCTGATTTTCCGGGCCTCGGCAAACCAATTTATCCACGCATCTGGAGCGAAATCAGTCTCTACACAATCGCTTATGGCCATGGCATTGCAATCACGCCGCTACATTTAGCGATGGCCACCGCTGCAATCGTAAATGGCGGAATTTTATACAAACCATCTTTTGTAAAACTCAAAGAACAGCCAAGTGGAGAGCGCGTAATAAAAGAATCAACTTCGCAAACAATGCGAGCAATGATGCGCAACGTAGTTGAGAACGGAACCGGAAAAAATGCTAATGTTGAAGGCTACGAAGTTGGCGGAAAAACCGGAACAGCAGAGCGAGCCGAGTCCGGCAGCTACAATACGAAGCTCACCACCGCTTCATTCATCGCCACCTTCCCAACTTCTAAGCCGCAATATTTGGTCTATGTAGTTTTCGATCGCCCAAATTATATTTTTAATACTGGCGGCATGGTTGCTGCGCCAGTTGCGGGAAGGGTGATTAAAAACATCGCACCGCTACTTGGAGTTAGACCAATTCTTAAAACGAACGTACAAAAATAATCTCATACATAACTTTTTCTTAATCATCGCCGACGCTTATGATTGGAATAGCTTATCGCGCACTCAAATTAAAACCGAATGTGCCAAAATAATCCCGCAAGAAATCGCGATATTCAGAGAGCGCATTTGATTTTTCATCGGAATAAAAATTTTGTGATTAGCTGATGATGCCACGTTATCCGGCACTCCAGAGCTTTCTTTACCAAACATGATTGTGTCACTCTCGCGAAATTTAAACTCGCTATAACTCTTGTCGCCTTTAGTTGTCGCCAAAATTAAACGCTGATTTTTTTCCAGAATTTCGCTGCGAAAAAAATCCTCAAATGACGCATGACGAAAAATTTTTGCGTGATTAATATAATCCATAGCCGCTCTTTTTACTCTCGACATATCTAGCGGAAAACCGCACGGTTCAATAATGTGCAGTTCTACGTCAAAACAAACGCAGGTACGAATTATTGCGCCGACGTTGCCGGCGATGTCTGGTTGGTACAAAACTATTTTGCTCATTTTGAATAAAATTTGTAAACTTACTTTTCTTTTAAAACGCGCATTTTTAAAAAGCACAATCCCCTCGATTACTTAGTAAAATCAATGTCTGAAACAGTTAAAGTCATCTTCCTTGAAAAAGGAGAAAGAAAAGAATTTCAAGTGCCAGTTGGTACCAGCGTACTGCAAGCGGCACGAGACAACAACATCGATCTAGAAGGAGCCTGTGAAGGCTCTCTTGCTTGCTCTACCTGCCACGTAATCGTCGACAAAACATTCTACGATTCACTTACAGATCCCACCGAAGATGAGGAAGACATGCTCGATCTAGCATTCGGACTAACCCCAACCTCAAGACTTGGCTGCCAAATCATTCTTACCAAAGAGCTTGATGGCCTAACCCTCACCGTTCCTAGCGAGACCCGGAACGTTTCAATTTAATTAAACCAACCAATTTTATGGGCAGAAACATCGTAATTAAATTAGCAATTCTCTTAGTTGTAGCCGCATTGGTTTACAGCGTGTTCTGGTTCTTTAAAGTCGGACAAGTTGAAAAGCAAATCAAAGAATTCGTAAGCAATAACAGTTCTTATGTTTCGGCTGGAGAGGTTGTGGTTTCTGGATTCCCCTTGGCACAAAAAATCACGATTAAAAATCTAAAATTCACAATTCCGAATGCAGCTTTAGACAAGAACCAAGTGCTCATTCCACATCTAGAAGCAACTGCAGGAATTCTTGCCTCTGACTACAAAATCGCTCTGGTAGAAACCGTTTCTGTGCAAGATCCAGACGGAAATCTTTCCTCTGTTGAATTCGCTAAAGATCCTGAGATCAACTTTTCAATGCTCGACGGCAACATTGCCAAGTTTCACTACCAAGATTCTGGTTACAGGATTTTAGGTGCGGATAAAAGTGTAATCTACTCTTCTACCAACAGCACGGTATCCTTGAAGAACAACGTAGAAATGGACAAAATCACTAACTTGATCAGCGTCAGTATTAAGGAAATCGAAGGCTTTGATATCATCAGTCTCTACAAAAATATTTTGGAAAAGAAGGTTGTTGACGGAATTAAAACTGGTGAAATTTCCCTCAGCAACAATCCAGCTCCTGCCGCCAATTCTGAGCAAGTCGTGCCTGATGTGTTGGCCGGACAACAAGTTGCGACTCTTACTGCTCCGGCACAAGTTGTTACTCCAGCCACCCCAACAACAAATGCTGCCGTCTCTACTTCCGTAGATAGTTCTGTCGTTGCGACTCCAACAACAAAGGAAGCGGTCGCCGACCCAGTATTATCTAATAATGCTCCAGCTCCAGCAACAATCTCTGACACTAGCCTTGTTAAAAGCGACCTCACTCTTGAGCTAGAATATGTTTTGACTCCAATTAAAGTTGAGGGTCAGCAAGCCAACATTCCTCAGGATCCAACTCAAATCCAAGAAGCTCCTTCTCAACACAGCAAGACGGTAAAAATCACGAGCTTAGAATTTTCTAATCCGCTCTACAAAATCACGATTAGCGGCGAAATGTCTTCTTTGCCAGACGACTCTCTGCCCTCTGGCGGAATCACCATTAAAGTAGAAAAAATCACTAATCTAATCACTCAGATTTCGACTAATTTTACTCAAATGGCTAACAAAACTAATTCCCCAGCAATTGTCAAACCAGTGCCAACTGATGCTGCTAAACCAGCAGATTCTACCACCACCCCAGCCTCAGTTGTTGATGACTTACTCAAGGGAACTTCAGCAGTTCCAGTTGAGGACCCTTATCGCGCCTTCTTGGTTAGAGTCGCCGCAAACTTCAGCGCGGTAATAAAAGAAATTTCTGCAAAAAATGCAGCGAGCAAAGATGATGTCGCGCAATTCGATGTTAGAAGAGAAAAAAATCTCGATTTTCTAATCAACGAAACTTCGACTCGCGAAATCCTCGGAAAATTCTAATGAAAATTTCTGAGGCGTTAGCTCAAGCCAAGGAAATCCTAGCCTTAAAGGGCGTGAGCTCTGGTTTAGATTCTCTAATCCTTCTAGCTCACGCCCTTTCTTTTTCAAAAGAACAAGTGGTTTTTAACCCACAGTTGCAACTCAAAGAAACGCAGCAGAAAAAATTTTTCGATCTCGTCACTCGCCGAGCCGAACGCGAACCAGTCTCGCATCTAATCGGAAAAAGAGAATTCTTCGGCGAAGATTTTTTGGTGAACAGAGATGTTTTAGACCCGCGTCCAGATTCAGAAACTTTGGTTGAAGCGGTTTTAGAATCCTTTTCAAAAGAAAATGGCGCGTCGGAGAGTTTTAGCCCGAAGAACTCTGAACAAAAATTCTTATCCGAAATTAATGTGGCTTCTCCTTTTTTTTTAAAAAGGACTTTTAAAATCTTAGAGTTGGGAGTTGGCTCCGGATGCCTAATCATTACCCTGCTCAACACATACAAAAATTCCGTCGGAACTGCAGTCGATATCTCAAAAAAAGCCCTCGATGTCGCGCAAAAAAATAGTGAAAAACATCGAGTCTCTTCGCGTCTAAAACTTCTCGAATCGGATTTATTTCTCGCTCTTAACCCCGAAGAAAAATTCGACCTAATAATTTCTAATCCTCCTTACATACCGGCTGCAGAAATCGAGAAGCTTGAACCAGAAGTTAGAATATATGAGCCACGCGCTGCTCTCGACGGAGGCGCAAAAGGGCTCGATTTTTACCTTCGCATTGCAATGGAAGCAAAAAAATTTCTGACAGATTATGGGAAGATTTTTCTCGAAATCGGATTTGGACAAAAAGAAGAAGTTGTGAAAATATTTGTCCAACAAAAATTCTCTTTAATCGGATCAAGCTTTGATTTAGGTGGCGTGGAGAGAATTTTAGAATTCAGCTCAACCGCACAGTAAAAATCATTTTTTCCTATATTTTATACACCGCGCGCAAAATCTTTATAAGCCAATACAGAATCATGCATCAATTCCAAAAAGAATTAGGCTTAAACCTAGCTAAAATTGACTAATTTATGACAGAAAATATAGGGCGCAGACCGCAAAAAATTTTTGCCAAGATCAAAATCTGAGTCATTTGTGGACGCAGAAAAAGTAGAGAAGGGGGAAATTCTCAGAAGCGAAACGAGAACTAGTTTTACTTGCGAACCCTCGATGTAGTCATTACGAGTGCGACGCGGCGATCCCGTTTATCTTTTTTTTGAATTGCCGCATATTTTCCCCTCCTCGCAATAACGAATAAAATACAAATTTTAAACAAATGTTCGTCGCCAAAACCATTGAAGAAGTAAGAGAATTTTTACGCAGTAAAGCCAAATTCAGCAAAACAATTTCTTTTGTGCCAACAATGGGAGCATTACACGAAGGGCACTTGGCTTTGGTGAAGAAGGCCAAAGAGCTTGGCGAGATTTCGATTATTAGTATTTTTGTTAATAAGGCGCAATTCAATGACCAAGGTGATTACGAAAAATATCCGAAAACTCTCGAGCAAGATTTAGAAAAACTGCGCACACTTGATCCGTCTTGTGTTTTTGCGCCCGAGCATTCGGAAATTTTTTCGGAAGATTTCGCCTGCAAAATTAATCTAAATTCTCTGACCGACTCTCTCTGCGGAGCCATGCGCCCTGGGCATTTCGATGGGGTCGCTTTAATCATTACCAAACTCTTCAATATCATCAAACCAGACATCGCGATTTTCGGTGAGAAAGATTTTCAGCAGGTTTTGGTGATTAAAAAATTGGTGAGAGATTTGAATTTTAACGTCGAAATTTTCATGCAGCCAACTCTGCGTGAAGAAAGTGGATTGGCGATGTCTTCACGTAATCAAAGATTGTCTGAAACATCTAAAATCAAGGCTGCGAACATATTTAGAATTTTGTCGGAAATCAAAATTGATCCGACAATTCTTGCGGAAAAAAAATTTGAATTACTTGTGATTGGGTTTGAAAAAATTGATTACCTCGAAATTCGCGATGAAAAAAATCTTAGTCTGGTCAGTAATTTTAGTGGCAAAATTCCCGCGCGTATTTTTATTGCTGCTTACTTGGATGGCGTCAGATTGATTGACAATTTGATGCTTTAAGCTCAAGAAATACCCATCCCCAACTAATTCGCTAAAACATGTATTACATCATCCTAAGTGAAGTCGGAATGGCCATCATGATGATTTTAGTCTATCTGCGCTACTCGCATTTTCGTCTTTCTTCAACTAATGAAATTAAAGCGTTGCGCAAGAAATCTGACGAGCAATCTGACGCTCTGCGCAGTTCTGATGCAAGGCTTGTCGAAGAAACAAGAACAGACGGCCAAAAGATTCAAAAGCTTTTACTTGAGATCGATGAGTTGCGCAAAGACAAAGAAAATGAAATTAAACTTCGCCTCAGCGCTGAAAAACAGATCGAACTAACCCTACAAAAAATGCGCGACTTAGAGAATCGCATGAATGATTGGAAAGTGACGCAAGACGCGGTGATGCGCGATTCAAAAGATGCAATGATAAGAGTTGGTAACGACCTCTATAAAAAATTAAATGAGAGCTACAAACAGGAAATTGAAACGACTCGTAATCTCCTCGGACGAATTTCTAAAACCTTTACCGACTTCTCTGAAAGTTTTTCTACTCCAGAAAAAATAGCGGCAAAATCTGTGGCGCCAAAAATAACAAATGAAAGCGCTCCAAAACAAGAGATTAAAATTAACGAAAATTCGTCAAAAAAATTTATTAGCGGCCTTGTCGAAACAATGAAGGCAAGTGGTCGCTTGGTTAATAAAGATTACTTTTTGCCGGCTAATTTTGATGCACACAAAGCTAAAATGTTGCTTTGCGAAGTAGCTTTCGTCAGCAATGACACACTACACATTATTGATTTTAAAGCCTGTCAATATTTGACAGAATTTGAGCGACTTAAAACTGGCGATAAAGCATCAGCTGAAAATGATCTCAAGCAAAAACTCGACAGATATTTTACTTATTTGAACGATCCGAAATATCGCGACTCGATTTCGAAAGTGATGGCGACAACCAAGGCAAAATTTAGTAAAGTTGCTACGGTTATTGCTTTGCCTTCAAGGCTTGAAATACTAAATCTCAAAGAGATTCGCTATCTTGATAAAGCCACAAGATTTGGATTTGAAGTCATGGACGCTGATGACTTAAGCAACATCGTTTTGTAACTTTTATGCACCTTCTTGTTGGGCTAGGAAATATTGGCAAAGAATACGAGCAAACTCGACATAATTTTGGCTTTTTATTGCTCGATCAAATCATTGATGACCATAATTTTCAGCCCCAAGGGAAGAAATTTAAGAGCGAAATTTTTAGCGGCGAAATTGATGGAGAAAAAATTATCGCGCTAAAACCACATACTTTTATGAATCTTTCCGGTCGCGCTGTTATTGAAGCAGCAAATTTTTACAAAATTCCTCCAAAAAATATTTTAGTTTTTCACGACGAAATAGATCTTCATCTTGGACGTGTAAAAATAAAAACCGGCGGCGGGAATGCCGGACATAACGGACTGCGATCAATCGATGAATCAATCGGCAGAAATTATGTTAGATTGCGCTTAGGAGTAGGAAGATCAGAGATTCATCAGCTACAAGTTTCTGACCATGTTTTAGGAAAATTCTCGGCAGCAGAAATGGTCGAAGTAGACAAAACAAATGAGAAAATTTCCGAACTAATCGGAGAAATTTTATCCAGAAATTACGACAAATTTTTGAATAAATTTTATTAGCTGGCAGTGCTCAAACCAATCATCAAGCCAATCGCAACTTTTTTTAAATCAGAAATCGCCATCGGTATTTCTCTAATAGTCGCAACCACTGCGGCAATGCTTATTGCCAATTCTGAAAACTACGAGATTTACAAAATATTTTTCTCATCCCCAGCACCAATAAATATTGGATTTATTGGCCTTCACAAAGAAATGAATTATATCGATTGGATTAATCATTTTCTGATGACGATCTTTTTTTTGCTTATTGGCTTGGAGCTAAAGAGAGAAATTTTAATTGGCGAACTTTCAACAAAACGTAAATTAGCACTACCGGCAATCGCTGCACTTGGTGGAATAATTTTTCCGATTCTGATTTTCTTTTCGTTTAATTTTAATCATCCAGAAAACATGCGCGGCTTCTCTATTCCTGCCGCTACAGACATCGCCTTCGCTTATGGAGTAATATCGCTTTTTGGCAAAAAATTTTCTAATTCACTCAAAGTTTTTCTAGTTGCACTTGCAGTGCTCGATGATCTAGCGGCAATTTTGATCATTGCCTTTTTTTACTCGCACGACTTAAGCCTAGCTTACATCACTCTTGCTTTTATTGCTTTAATCGGACTCGGTCTTCTCAATTTTTTTAACTCCGAGAAAACTCATCTCTACCTAATTTTAGGATTTTTTTTGTGGTTGATGATTTTAAAATCAGGAATTCACCCAACTATATCCGGGATAATTATAGCCTTATTTATTCCTCTACAAATTGGAAAAAAATCGCCGCTTTCTCACCTCGCTCACAAAATTTCTCCAAGCGTAAATTTTTTAATCTTACCACTCTTTGCATTTGCTAACGCCGGAGTTCAATTAAAAAAAATTTCTATCGATCTTTTTACCCAGCCCCTAATCCTCGGGATTGCTTTCGGACTATTCTTCGGCAAACAAATTGGGGTAATGTTTTTTGGTTTTCTTGCGGTAAAATTTAAAATTGCACATCTGCCACGCGGCACAAGTTGGCCCGAATTCTACGTCGCAGCAATCCTTACTGGTATTGGGTTTACAATGAGTTTATTTGTTGGCTCGCTTGCTTTTGCAGGAAATAACTTGGCTAATAGCTTCGTGCTTGATGAAGTAAAAATTGGCGTGATTTGTGGATCGTTTTTTTCAGCAATATTTGCAACTATTGTAGCTTTCTGCTTAAAAAAGAGACTAAAAAATATTAGTACTTGAACAGTAAGTAACGTCTTTTAACCAGCTCATATTTCCGCACCTACAACAATTGAAAAGCTCGCTTGCGCTTTTCTTTAACTAACAATTTATAACATGAACAAGCTTAATTCAAAAGCATCTAAGGCATTCTCGCTGATTGAACTGTCAATCGTAATCCTAATCATTGGCATCATAGTCGCAGGTATCACTCAAAGCTCTCGATTAGTTACACAATCTAAATTGAAATCAGCGCAAAACTTAACCTCAAGCTCTCCGGTAGCGGGCATAAAAAGTGTCTCTCTTTGGCTTGAGCCCACACTAGATGCCAGCTTTCCTTCTTCCCTAGATGATGAAGCTTTTATTACTCAATGGAACGATACTAACCCGCAAACACCATCAAAACTTTACGCCGTTCCTGCATCTGGGTCGTCAAGCCTTAACATCGCGTATGATTCAAATGGAATTAACGGCTTACCCTCAATTAAGTTTCCTGCCACCGCTTCAACAAGTGCTTCGGTATTGTC
>CANNMN010000034.1 GCA_947505885.1 Rickettsiales bacterium | reverse complement strand
GATGGCCTCTCCGCCTTGGCTTTGAAGGATGAGGTCAATTTTACCATCTTCGCGAATATTCTTGATATAGCCATTCATGCGATCACCCACTTCTATTGGCTGAAGAATATCAATATTGTGAATGAGGCCCATATGCTCGTTATTCACCACAGCCTTGTAACCATAGTCATTTCGCCTGGCGATTAACAAACTTACTTCCTGATTTTTGAGAAAATCATATCCATCCTCCTCCTTCATAAACTTGCTAAGTTTACTACTGGCGGCAATACGTCCGGTGACATCGATGTATAAAAAAACAACGTAGGAATTGCCGACAAGCATTGGAATCAACTGCTCTTTGAAGGGAACCAACAAATCTTTAGGAAGTCCCCAGTTCAAAAAAGCGCCAAATGAACTTGTTGAAGTAACTTTGAGATGAGCGCATTTTCCAACCTCGCAGTAAGGAATTTCTGAAGTTGCAACGAGACGATCTTCTGAATCTAAATAGATAAAAGCTTCTAGCTCATCTCCAATCTCAAACGCATCCGGGACGTAGCGCAAAGGCATTAATATTTCGCCCAAATCACCTCCGTCTAGGTAGAGTCCGAACTCAACTTTTTTGACGATTGGTAGTTTATTTACTGCTCCGACTTTGGTCATGTTTTATATTGATGTTATTCTTAACTAGACTGGAGTGATGATCCAATCACTCCATTTCAATAATAACAACTTTATGCAACTTTACGTAGGAATCGCTGGAAGTATTTTATGCATCGTGGCTCTTGCCATTACTCTTTTCAAAATCGGATTTGGCGATTCTATAGAATATAAGTTACTCAACTTATTTGGTGGCGTTTGCCTGCTTTATTACGCTGTGATCGAGCACGTTATTCCATTCATTATCTTAGAAGCCACTTGGGTTTTACTACCATTGATTACCTTACTTTCATCTAAATTTAAGACTAAGAAACCAGCTGAATTGCCAAATTAATCTCGTTAATAATCCTGAATTTATCACGCCCGAGAATGCCTTTTAGAACTAGATGATTAGAGGCGTGATCACTGCGAAAGATAGTTTTGTTTAGGTTTAAATTTTCTAATAACAGATGCATTTCTTGAAATAATTCTTGTCTTGTCATTTCTCGCCAGTTGCCGTTAAATCCTTTTTCAAAACGTTCTGATCCGAAAGGAAATTCTGGAACTAAAGTTGAGAGATATTCCGGTTGAGCTTGATTCATCAACTCCGCGGAGGCGAGGGCATGTTGCTCACTATATTTCGGGCCGCCAAGACCATTTAAAATCATCACCGAACTTTTAATTCCGGCTTCTTTTATCTTTTTTAAGGCCTCAAGAGATGACTCAAAAGTTTCACCTTTTTCTATCAAACTTAGCAGCTCTGTGTTGCCACTTTCGCAGCCAACATAAAAAATCTTCAAACCCATTTCCTGTAATTCGCGTAAATCTGAAATAGACTTATTCAGCAGATTGCGGGGCAGGCAGTAAGAAGAAACGCGCTGCAGGTTCGGGAAATATTTGTTAATCAGTTGCATAATTTCTTTCAGTCTTTTCATCGACAAACTCGCGGCATCACCGTCAGCAAGAAAAACTCGAGTAACTGGAAAGTTGTTTCGGAGTAGGTATTTCAATTCCGCTTCGATTTCTTCAATCGCCTTTGGCTTGAAGCGTTTTTGTTCATCTTTGTACATATCGCAAAAAGTGCACTTATTCCAAGAGCAGCCGTTAGTAACTTGCAAAATCAAAGACTTCCATTCGCTTGGTGGACGAAAAACTGGCTCGATGTAGTTTAGTGGGTACATGGGGTTTTATTTTTTTGTTAGTCATTTTATTGCAGAGGGCGAATGAGTCGCCTTAATCCTTGTGATTAAAGCCATTATGAATTGCCACGCTACGCTCACAATGACGAGGTTCTTTTTGCACATAAGGCATATTATGTAATCGAAGCGGATTAGAAAGGATTAAACCTCATTAAACTTACTGCTCCTAACTTGCGCAAGTTTTTCAAAATCAGTTTTTTTCGGGCTTGAAGATGGTTTTTGTGGCTCTGCAAGGTCGAGTGCTTCGATGGAAACTTTGTCAAAAACTTTATCAAATCCTGAGATCAAGGCTTTGCCGCGATCACTCTTCGCAGCTGATGATTGCTGGATTCTTGGCACAAATTCCTTCCTCAGATTTTCAAGCTCTTTACTCGGATTTTCAGCATCACGGCAGAATAAATCGTAAATCACATAGGCTTCATTCCCTACAACCAAGCGCTCTGGATCAAATTTCGCGAAGTAATCTTTCTTCATCTGTTTCGACAATTTCGGATCTAGCCCGAAGTGATTGATGATCGATTTTAGCTCGGAGGCATTCTCGTGGTAGTAAGCGTCGTTCGGGTCTAGTTGCGAAAGTTTTGCCGCAACTCTGCCCTGAATAATTTCTTGAATTTCTGGATCGAAACGAGCTTCGCTTATTTCGTGAATTCTAGCTTCTAGCGAGTCTTTCGCGGCCACGGTAGACGAGTCTTCACGACTCAACAAACCTCGCGGATTTTTCTCCGCATCAAACCAATTATCTCTGTGAACACTTAAACCAAAAATCGCGTGCAGAGATTGATTTTGATAAAATTCCTTCGGCGAAAATTCGTAAATCGAATCACCATTCCAGCCATCAATCGCAATCATTTTATCTTCCAGAACCGCGATGTTAAAAACATGGTCAGGGTTGCCGAATAAAGTAAACGTGTGCGGCAAGCCTTGCTCAATCGCAATTTTCTGAGTTTGTGCGCCATATTCGCGGCAATTTCCGAACTTACTTTTTTCCTCTTCTGACATCGGATCCTTGCGAGAGCCGCGCTTAACTCTCACGCCTCCTTCAACAACCGCTTTATCTCGCTGATCTTGCTCAGATCTCATTCCCACCAATTCTGAAAACATGGTGTCGCTGTAAAAAATTTCTCTTGCAGCTAACGCATCTTTTAACCCCAGAAAACCTTCTGGATGCTTTTCGCGATTTCCTTCTCGAAGGTCTTCAAACGCCCTTCTAACCGGCAAAAAGTTTTGACCAATTTCAGTCACTGATGGCAAAGAAATTTCCGCAGCAGAGACCTCTGCTTCATTAAATTTTCTAACAACTAGCGGCCCATCGAACAAGTCGCCGCTTATTCCTACGCATTTCTGATTTTCATTTTTTCCATCGCGCCAATCCCAATCAATCACCATTCCACCTTCGAGGTTTTTTTGAGTAAAGTGACGAGAGCCGTCTTTTTTGGTTTTTAATTTAGTGTGAAATCCCGGGCCGCGAATCTCTCCTTCAAGCGGCAATCCATCTTCACCAAATTTTCCGACAAAAGTTTCCTTCGGTAAAAAATCACATTTTTCAACTTTAAGAACCCCGTAAGTCGGCCTTCCCGCCGAGTCGAATTCTCCAACAAATTTTCCAATTTCTAGCTGAGTTGGCGAGCTTTCATGTAGGAGTTTTTCTGCTTCAAAAAAAGAGGTGCGTAATCTTAAGGATTTTGTTACTAAGGCCGGAACCCTGGCCTCTCTCAAGATCTCGTCAAAATCAAATTCAACCTCACCAATAACATCAGTTTTATCGCCACGAACCACGATTGTTTGTAAACCCACAAACTCAGGAAGTTGCTTCTTCAAGCCCTGAAGATGAGCTTTTCCGACGACCATTATTACCACATCCGGAGCGAGCTGATTTGCTAAGTTATTTCTAACATCTTGAGCCATCCTCTGGTGAATGAGTGTGTAGTTTAGGCAAGCTCCCCAATCGTCGTAATATGTTTTTGCATCAGGATATTCTCCTTTCGCAACGCTTGCCTCCATCTTTTGTAAAATCGCAGAATCATCGATTGCTTCCCGTTCTTTAAAGTGACCAAGTAACTCTGCTGGAGTTCCTGCTTGTATTGCTGGCGAAAGCTCTTCCCAAGTCTGCGGAACTAGTTCGCGCCACCTTTTTTTAACTCCTCCCATCGGGATTAGCCTACCGTCTAGAAATTCAGTAGTCGCAATATGAACCTCTTTTGAGGGGGCATTTTCTAACTTCTCTAACTGCTCAGAAGGGTCAGTCGGAACGCCATCGAGAGCAGCCTCTCTATTTCCATTAACCATATGAGTCATCCCATTAACCTTGTAGGTCTGACTTTCAAATTCTGAAAAAACCCTCACATCTAGATGCCTAAGATCGCACTCTTCGATGAGCTGTTTTAGCAGCGAAGAGTAAGACATGTCGCTGTGATTACTCTCGGCAATGTAGATTGCTAATGGACGATTAGTTGTCATGAAATCTCCTTTTAAAAACTATGGCTAAAAAATACTGTCATCTGAGCAAAGCGAAGGATCTCGTGAATAAGACTTTTGAGATCCTTCGCTTTGCTCGGGATGACAAAAACATTATTGCGGGTTAATAAAGATCAACTCTGTGAACCCAGTAGTGGTTTTTTGAATAGCCGAATAAAGCTTTAACCGCCTCATTCGCTTTTTTTCGATCGTTGTTTTTTAGGTTAGATTTGTCGACATGTTTCTGGAATATTTCCTGAACAGCTTTTGGTGATTTTTGGTAATCTTCGTTTTTCAAAAATAAATGAATGTACAAAACTCCATCTCGATCCTTGTAACTGCTGATCTCGGAGGCTTTCGACAGAGGAATATTTTTAATAACTTCCTTGGTCGCTTGGTCAAAAATCTTTTTCACTTGCGAAGAATTTTCGAAATTAACTTGCCCCAAAATATCTGACACAAGTCGAGAAAATTTCGCCTGAATTACTTTAGAAATTTCCGCTCTCGCATCATTTTCAGCGATCAGTTTTTGTGATTCTTCGCTCTTGCCCGGATAAGCCAATCCAGCCGCTGCAACGCCATTTTCGAGGTAAGGATTAAAAACCCAATTTGGTAAATCGTGTTTTGTTCCAGAACAGCTAGCAAGCAAAGTGCAAAAAATTAGGAGCGATATTTTTTTCATAATCTGATTAAAAGTTTGTTGTTATTTTCTGGATCCCCGCCTGCGCGAGGATGACAGTTGAGAGTGCACACTTCCCACGCCATCCCCACGCAGGCGGGAATCCAGAAAGATAGATAGTCACCTAAATTTCGTTGAAGTTACCGCCTTTAACTCGAGATATTTTTGGTCTTTCTGGAGTTGGCGATGGAGAAGTGGCAAGATCAAGCGCATCAATTCTCTGCTTCGAAATAGCCTCAAATTTTTCTCCAAAATCTTCGTAAGATTTTTCTAAGCCATTCCTCATTTCGAGCAGCTGCGATTCAGAATAATTCTTAGAAAGTTCTAGAGTTTTTGCGTGTAATTCTGAATTAATTTCTATCGGTTTTGCTGATTTTTTCTTGTGAGTTAATGCATAAGCAAGCGGCAGAGTAAGGTTTTCAAAGGAGATCATTGTGGTCGCTACTTTGTTTGCCTCGGTATCAATCATGGCGTGGCTGTTTGAACCAAAATCTAATCCTCCATGACCTCTGTATTTCTTCTGATCTTCATTTGAAAACGACCGGTAACCAATCCCGTAAGTATGATGTCCGGGCTCTCTGTAGTAGCCATCTGGCACTAAAACTTGTCGCGAATTAAAGATCTCGAGGGTTTCTGGTTTTTTAAAAATACTAAATTCAGGCCGATCGCTCAATATGTGAAAAACCACCCTACTCATCGATTCTGGAGTAGTGTAACCTCCGCCAGCTGTCATCTCGTGATAAATACATGACGGCACCACCTGTAAGAATTTTCCATCGTGATAATGCTTGCCGAATTCTACGCGTAATTCTGGGTGACTTCTAATCCGAGTTTTGCCATCGGGAGCTATTTCCATCTGATCAGCGGTAAAAAATTTTACCGCTGATGATTTTTCCGGTCCGACTTTTTCTTTAACTCGATCGATCACTAATTCATTTACTACATCGCCAAATTCTTTCAGGAAATGTTCGGCCTCGCTGGCGACCGCAACTATAATTCGGCCAAGCAACTCATAGCCTAAATTATTGTAAGAATGCTCACAGATATTTTCCCCATACCTTACTGCTCGAGGAGCTTTTTTGGTATCGAGCATGTCCTTGGAGATGCGCCTATTAACGTTGCCATAAACTTCTCCAATCAAATCTTTTCCTGAAAAGTTGCTAAGACCAGAAGTGTGTTGCGCCAAGTGTTGTAGGGTGATCTGCTCAAAATTAGGCTGCTGTTCTAGCTCTTCGGTAATGTATTTAGAGTCAGGATAATACTTCTTTAAGAGTGGTAAAATATCGGATAATTTTGTGTCGATTTCATCCGCTAAATATTGCTGATATTTTTCTTCTTCAGTCATTCTGAGCATTGTGACCGCAGTAACCATTTTCGTCATACTGCCGGCGCAAAAAATGGTGTCATCTGAAGCGCCATCAGAGGCGAAGTTTTCTGCAACGCCGTGGTCGCCAAATGTCATAACCGATACGGAAGAAGAGGTTGCAACACCATCAGTTGCTATTGAGTCAGAGATGGGTGTAGCCGTAGCTCTGCCATCTCTAAGATCGTCAATTTTCAATGAACCATTTAAAAGCCCTTCCGAGATGTCTGTCGGATTTTGAAATTTAGTTGGCATGAAATCTCCTTTTAAAAACTGTGATCAAGGCTTGTAACTCCTGGTCGAACTCATCATTCAAATTTATCACTCTGTAGCCGAATTTTATTAGATTTCTTTTTGCCTCGGCGATTTTTTCGTCATGTTCACCGAGCTTAAAGTGATCTAAAATATTGAGTGAAAAATCGGGAAAAATTCCCACTCCATTTAGTGTTAAAAACTGCCAATCGAATAAATGTGATGGATCTTGCTTGCGGTCTGGCAAGCCGGTTTCTTTGTTATAGGCAATGTCGGAATGACCAACCACCTGCTCTGCTTTGATCTGATATTTAGCGATTAGATATTTGCAGAGCTCAAGCCCAGCCTGCATCTGTGCGATTTCAAATTTTTTTTCAAAAGGTGCAGAATTAATAAATTCGATGCCGATTGAAGTTTGGTTTAAGCCTTCAACGCCTCGCCAATAGCTAACTCCAGCGTGATAGGCAACGTTATTTTCATCAACCAATTCAAAGATTTTTCCATCTTCGTCGATTAAATAATGCGAGCTAACTTGGTGCTCGCAAAGCTGCTCAATCGCATGCTCAACAGAACTTGCCTCAATGTGATGAAGAACTAAAAATTGAATATTTCTTGGTTCACTTTTTCTTTCGAAGAACTCAAAAAATTTTTTACTGCGATCGACTTTCATTTTAACATTTAGGATTTAACAAGCCGCGACTCCTCTAAACGCAATCAACAAAAAATGGCTACGAAAAAAAGCACGACACGGACTTCAAAAGAACTTGAAGCATTACAATTCCACATGCAAGGCCAGCCAGGAAAGGTTGCCATGCATGCCACCAAGCCACTTAATACTCAGCGCGATTTGGCCCTCGCCTATTCTCCAGGCGTTGCGATTCCTTGCTTGGAAATTCAAAAAAATCCTGATGCTGCTTACGATTACACTTCAAAAGGAAACTACGTTGCGGTGATTTCGAACGGCACCGCAGTGCTTGGTCTCGGAAATCTTGGTGCTCTTGCTGGTAAGCCAGTAATGGAAGGAAAGTCAGTTTTGTTCAAACGTTTTGCCGACATCGATTCAGTCGACATCGAAGTTGCTACAGAAAATCCTGATGAATTTATCAATGCTGTTAAATTTCTTGGACCAACTTGGGGTGGTATCAATCTAGAAGATATAAAAGCTCCGGAGTGTTTCATTATCGAAAGCAAGCTGCGCGAAATAATGGATATTCCTGTTTTCCACGATGATCAACATGGAACTGCGATCATCTCTGCTGCAGGCATTATCAACGTTTTGCACCTTTCTAATAAAAAATTTAAAGACATTAAAGTCGTCGTAAATGGTGCTGGCGCTGCTGGTATTGCCTGCTTAGAACTCTTGAAAGCAATGGGCCTTCCCCACAATAACGCCCTACTCTGCGACACTAAAGGCGTTATTTACAAAGGCAGAACAGATGGCATGAATCAATGGAAATCAGCTCACGCCGTTAATACAAAATTACGCACATTAGAAGAGGCGATGAAAGATGCTGACGTGTTCCTTGGCCTTTCAGTTAAAGGTGCGGTAACAAAAGCTATGGTTAAATCAATGGCGAAAAACCCAGTGATTTTTGCAATGGCCAATCCAGATCCAGAAATCACTCCGGAAGAAGTTCATGCTACTCGTGACGATGCAATTGTTGCTACTGGCCGTTCAGATTACGAAAACCAAGTGAATAACGTAATGGGCTTCCCTTATATTTTCCGTGGCGCTCTCGACGTTCGTGCCTCAACAATCAACGAAGAAATGAAGATCGCCGCTGCAAAAGCCATCGCCGAACTAGCCCGCGAACATGTTCCTGAAGAAGTAATAAAAGCCTACGCCGGCCGACGCGACATGAAGTTCGGCAAACATTACATCATCCCAACTCCATTTGATTCACGTTTGATTCACGTAGTTCCGATGGCAGTTGCTAACGCTGCAGTTGCAACTGGCGTCGCGCGTAAACCAATTAAAGATTGGGATGCTTATAAAAGAGAATTGCAAGCCCGTCGCGATCCTACAGTTAACAGCCTTGGCATGATTTTCGAAAAACTCGAAAGATCACCAAAAAAAGTAATTTTTGCCGAAGGTGAACAGCCAGAAATCATCCGCGTTGCCGCAATGTGGCGCGACTCTGGCTATGGAAAGCCAATTCTGATTGGCAAAGAAAAACGCATTTTGGAAAACATGAAAGAAGCCAATGTAGATCCAAAAGGCATCGAGATTTACAACGCTTCAATCTCGGACGAGAACAGCAAATTCACCGATTACCTTTACAAAAAATTGCAGCGTAATGGCGTTCTTCGTTCTGATTGTGCGCGCATGATCAACAATGATCGCAATGTTTTTGCAGCATCAATGCTTGCCTGTGGACATGGCGATGCACTCATTACCGGACTAACTCGCGGCTATCGCAAAGCAATGACAGACGTCTGGCAAGTCATCAAAAATAAGAAGGATAAAATTCTTCTTGGCGTTTCGATGGTGATTTCAAAAAATCGCACGATTTTCATTGCCGACACTGCTTGTTCAGAACTTTCTTCATCTGAACATCTTGTGAAAATCGCGATTCAAACTGCGGCGAAAGTTCGTGGAATGGGTTATGAGCCTCGAGTAGCTTTTCTTTCTTTTTCAAATTTTGGCTCGGCTCTGAAAGCGGAATCTTCTCGCGTCAAACACGCGGTTGAGCTTTTAGACACAATGAAGGTCGATTTCGAATATGACGGCGAAATGACTGCTGACGTGGCTCTGAACATGGATAAAATGTCGAAATATCCTTTCTGCCGCTTAACCGCGCCAGCAAATATTTTGATCTGCCCAGGTTTACACTCAGCAAGCATTGCAACAAAACTTTTAGAAGAAGTGGGTAATTGCACCGTAATCGGCCCAATCTTGGATGGCTTTGAAAAATCTGTTCAGATCGTCACCATGAACTCTTCAATCAATGATATTCTGAACATGGCAGCTATTGCAGCTGTTGGCTCACAAACAAAATAATTTAAATATGTCGGATGATTTTCATCAGCAGCAAGCAATGTCAATTCCCTCGGCTCCAGCAGGAAAGATGAGTCTCTTTCCCATTGGAGAAGGGGCGAGCATGGACAGTATTTGCAACATGG